>JAVBKB010000064.1:0-17118 GCA_031554275.1 Caryophanales bacterium
GTAAGCGGTAAATAGTAGACACCTCGAAACAGAAATAAAGCCATGCTAAACTCTGAGGAAAAGCGAGGAGTGAGGCAATGAAAAGGAAGCCACCAGAAACAAAAGAGGTATGGATAGGACGAATAGAGGGCTGGCGAGCAAGCGGGAAGCCACAAAAAGAATACTGTAGTGAGCAGGGATTTAACCGAAACACAATGGTAAAATGGATAAGCACATTGAATCAGGAAAACAAAAAGATTGATCCAAAATCAGAGAAAACCGAATGGATAGAACTGACGAAACGAGAACCGATGGACAAAACGCCGATCACAAAAATCAGCTACAATGGATTTGAGATAGAAATGGTCGAAACGTTCAGTGAACCCTTTCTCATCAAACTCCTTCGAGTGATGAAAAAGGTATGCTAAATGTACGAGAAGTTCCCGGAATCTATCTTGCGTGTGGCATAACTGACCTCCGGAAATCAGTTGATGGTCTCTCCCTGATCGTTCAAGAAAAGTTTCAAATGGATCCATTCACATCCAGCCTATTTGTTTTTTGTAACAAAACAAGAGATAAATTAAAAATTCTTCATTGGGAACACAATGGGTTCTGGCTCTACTATCGGCGTCTCGAAAAAGGCAAGTTCAAATGGCCAGAATCGAGCGAAGAAACAAGCACAGTTACGCTCGAAGAGTTTGGTTGGCTGCTTGATGGCTGGCCGATTATCAGAGGAAAAGCGCACGAAAAAGTGGTCGCACAAATTGTATAAAAAGTTAAAAAAAAGACGCAGAAAACCCTGATATTATAGGGATTTCAGCGTCTTTTTATGGTAAAATAGAGGTATGGAAAAACAAACAAACAATTCCACAAATGTGGAAACAAAGCTGAGTCTACTTGAACAAGAAAATGCAGAGTTAAAAGCCAAACTGGCTTGGTATGAAGAACAATTTCGATTGAACCAAAAACAACGATTTGGTGCTTCTAGTGAGAAATCACCAGATCAACTGTCTTTCTTTGACGAAGCAGAGAACACGGTAAAGTCAGACACTACTGAACCAGACATGGAATCGATCACCTACAAACGCCGTAAGCAAGTGGGGGCGCGAGAAGCAAGCCTAGCCGGCTTGCCAGAAGAAGTTCTTCATTACGAGCTTTCTGACGAAGAGAAAATCTGCCCAAGTTGTGAAGGTGAACTTCATGACATGGGATGTGACGAACGAAGAGAAATCAAAATCATTCCAGCTCAGGCGATTGTAGTCAAACACATGACCCATAAGTATGCTTGCCGCAAATGTGAAAAAGAAAGCATCGCAACGCCCATTATCAAAGCGAAGGCGCCCAAACCACCTATCCCAGGAAGCGTGGCTTCCGCGTCCGCTGTTGCTTTTATCATGAGCCAAAAATACGCAGAGGCAATGCCCCTTTATCGCCAAGAAAAATACCTTGCGGGACTAGGTGTAGCTATTTCACGACAAACAATGGCAAACTGGATGATTGGGGCTTCAGAACGCTGGCTTACCCCACTTTACAATCAGATGAAACACATCCTTGCGAAGCAGGACATTCTCCACGCGGATGAAACGACGCTGCAGGTGTTAAAAGAGGATGGCCGAGAAGCTGAAACGAAATCGTACATGTGGCTCTATCGCACAGGTCAAAGCGCAACGCCTATTGTCCTCTTTGACTATCGAACGACCAGGGCAAGTAAGCATCCGAGGGCTTTTCTAGAAGGTTTTCAGGGATATCTACAAACAGATGGTTACCAAGGGTATAACGCCATCCCGGGAATAAAGCTCGCTGGTTGCTGGGCGCATGCGAGACGATATTTTAAAAATGCGGTGGAGGCATCTCCACCAGATAGTCAGCAGAAATCCTTCTCTCAGGAAGGACTAGACTACTGCAACAAGCTCTTTGGCATCGAGAAAGAAATGCTGGAAAAAGAGCTGGATTTAGAAGAGCGTTTCAAACACAGGCAGAGGCACAGTCAGAAAATTCTGGATGATTTTTCAGTATGGCTCAAAACAATGCGTCCTAAAGTCTTACCAAAATCAAAACTTGGAGAAGCCATTCACTACACACTTGGTCAGTGGCCTCGCCTCTGTGTGTTTCTTCAAGATGCTCGTCTGGAATTATCCAATAATCGAGCGGAACGTTCCATCAAACCTTTTGTCATTGGTCGCAAAAACTGGATTTTTTCTGCCTCATCAAAAGGAGCGACTGCCAGTAGCGTGATCTACAGTATCATCGAATCTGCGAAGGAAAACGGATTGATTCCTTTTCAATACCTGAAGTTTCTTCTGGATGAACTTCCTAATTTGTCTTCTCTAGATTCTTCAACTCTCGTGCCTTTTCTTCCTTGGTCTACTGATTTGCCAAAAACTTGTTTCTCTCCTAAATCAAATTGATCATTGATTAAAAGCAGCAGTGAAGAATGAGCACCGCTGCTTTTGTCTATGTGCATTCTATTTACCGCTTACAGTGATAACGTCACCTGTGCAAGTGAATAGGATGGGGAGATGAAAATATTATTTGAGTTAGGTCTTCCCTATAAACCTAACACGCTTTTTAAGTACATTGCTCCACTTTGGACATCCGCCGTTTTAATTTCAAGACAAGCCACAGTTAACGTGATATCAGATTCGTAGTCTTTTAAAAAAAGTTGCTTCGGTGGTGGGTTAGAATTACTAAATTGTGGGTAAATTAATGCCACTTTTTTAATTCCATAAACCCGAGCATAAGCAAACAATTGATACACGTCTGCTCGATTGATATTGGTGTAATTGCCGTTTTCATATTTTGGGTTCTTATATTTTGCATCAATAATATAGGTGATTTTCTTTTGGAAATACACAATAACATCTGGAAAAACAACTTTAGATTTATCATCTTCACAAACAATAAACCGCTTTTTTTGATCATTCCTTGCACTGTACCCTTCGCCCATACAATCCAATACTTTGTAAAGATATTGCTCAAACAGTTCATTGAGGGGAAGAAGAAAAGAACAAACTGTTTCATCACCATAATAACCTTCTGGAGCGTTATTAAAGAAAAACATTTTCGCCATCTCAAATACCGGTTTAAATGGCATATTGAGTTTCGTGAATCTAACAGAATTAATGACTTCCTTAGATAAAGTCATTTCAACAGCATCATCTAGAAGCATCAATGCTTTTTTGAGATTCTTCTTGTTTTCAGATTCCTGCGTAATTCTGATTAACCTAGTGCAAACAGTTTTAATAACATTGTTGATAACGTTATCATCTTCAAAACTTTGATATTTGATGACATGTTGATCCTTACGGATTGGATTTGTACGCAAATTACTAGTGAAATCTATTTTTCCTTTTATAAACTGGCTGTTTTCCAAAATATCAATGTATTCACGATTCATTTGCCTTGAATAGGTTAGAAATATCATATCAGCAAATAATGAAATGAAAATCTCAAGAATATCAGAATTGCTTGTCGAGCTTAGTTGATCAGGCAGAATTTTCGGTTTATTAAATTCTGAAACTCGTAATAGATTTAGCATTACACTCATAGATTCACGCTTTTCTTTTTCACCATCAAGCATTTCGTCTTCATATACCTTTGGTAGTATTTGAAGACGAGTAGTTCCTTTAGAAATAAAACCCACATAATGCATGATTTGAAGCGTCCCGTCATAACCTAAGCGCACATTATTTTTTCCTATAATTTCTCTAAACGACAAAATATCTTCCTTCTGTGAATCCGACAGCGATAGTTTTTTTTGCCGATCTTCAAATACTGTTATAAGAGAAGGAGACATTTCAGTCCTCTCCTTTATAAATCTTAATAAGTGCACTTTCAAATACAGAGATATTCTCTTCATTTGGCTTAGTACTTAATTGCACGATTTCATTTGTTGTTCTATCGAAAAACTCAGAACCAACAATTTCTGAAACTCGCTTGATATCATTGTAGAAATATTCCATCAATAGTGGAAAGACTTTATAGTACCATGCGTTAAATAAATCATATTTTGTCACAAGTTCCTCACCTAAAAAATAACTGTGCCCGATTCTATGATCTCGGTCATATTTTTCTGTGATTTTGTTATTCAATGCTTGCAGGAGTTTCGCTGGGGAAACATTGCCGCCAATTGTTGGGTGCATAATTTCAAGCAAAGTCACGTCTGGATTCACCTCAACAAAGGCAAATCTGCGCCTAAGAGCCGTATCCAGCAGGGCAATTGATCGGTCACTGGTATTCATTGTTCCGATTATATAAAGATTTTTGGGAAGTGTAAACAGATCTTTAGAATAAGGAAGTGTACAAGAAAGATTTTCTCGTTTATCCTTTTCAATGAGTGTAATAAGCTCACCGAATATTTTCGCAATATTCCCACGGTTTATTTCATCAATGACTAAATAATAAGGTTTTGCCAAACTATCCTTTTCTTTATTGTTATCCATTAAAGAAACCACATTTGCGACAGGGATCTTAAGCTCATAAATTGAGGATAACGTTAGTTGCTTGTTATGATTGAGTTCAAAAATATTAATAGGCTCTTCTTCACAAACCTTAAGCCACTTTACGCTACGTCTATGCCGATAACCAAACGAATCTTCATCTGTATAAAAATAGTCAGATGTTACAACCCCAATTAATCGGATGGTTTTAATACTATCAAATATTAATACAATATCCCCTATTGCGACTTTGTTGCGGAAAACTTTCAACATACCTGTAGAATCGAATTCTTCAAACTGAGAATCATTCCACTCACTTACATCTTGATCACTTGGTTCAAATTCGATTGCTATAACATTCTTGTCTCGTAATGTTCGATATTTATTCGCTTCATTTCTTCTGCCTAGTGAGACTTTCCAAACTTTGCTATTAGAAGTTGTATCGACAAGGAAATCTTCTAAGCTTTTCTTACCCTGTATTCTACAGTCTTCAGCTATTTCTTTAAGTATTCCATGCTCAACTGGATATGAAATGTTGCCATCCTCATCAACACGTGGTCGAATTCCTTCAACAAATTCTTCATACGAAAATGCTTGATGAAATGTGATAAATTTTGCCCGATGCTCGCTGATTACTTGCTTAAATGAAACTGGATTGCCATTCTTTTGTTCGAAAGCTTCAATGATCCGCATAGCACCATAGGTCTTACCGGTTCCTGGAGGGCCATAGAGAATAATATTCGGATTAAATTCCAACAGCCTTGCATATTGCTCATATGCCGATAAATCCTCAAAATCAATTCCTACCTCACTGTCAGTCTCTTTATTTAAGATGGGAACGGAAGTTATGCCCTCTTTTTTCTTCGGTTGAAAAGGGACTTTCCTTCCAACTATCACATTATCATATAACGAAACAACATTATCTACGGCAAATAGCCCGTCATCCTCAAGCGACTGAATGACAGCTGTTAAATAGTTTTCCTTCGTTTTTGTATCATCGTATTTTGGAGCAAAATCAAGCAATTCTTTAAGAGCAAATTGTTTCCCATTCTTTTTGTTTTTTTCATCAAAGAGCGCCCGTAATACCACGTGCTGTTCGAAACTTTGCCCATTAAATTCTACAATATCCACTACTGGTCGCAGCGCACTATCTGAAGTAACAACACAAATATCAGATGGCTTGAAGAAAGAAACGTTCGCAAGTTTTTTCTTTGTACATATGTAATAACGTCTTTTGTCCTTATTGAAATCAATATCTACAATCGATGGACAACTTGATTCTAATTGAAGTGGGTGAAGACCATCACCCATTTTGGATTTCACCGCCTTATTCATCAATACCATGTCTGGTTTTAAGTACTTGCAAAAACTTATTGTAGAAGTAGTTATCTCTGGTGAGAATTCTTTTACAGTTTCAAGTTTTGCCTTTGTGGACTCTCCAACAGTTTCAAACTCAATAAATCTGAATAATTTCGAAACTGTCCTCTTTTGAACAAGTAGAACATAATCTCCAGCTTTTAAACCATTAAAATGTTCAGAAGATTCGTCTAGCGTCTCAAATCGATAATAGTTTTTTTCAAGCTGATCTCCTTGTTGGAACTTCCTAATAAACAATCTATCCATATGCCCTCCAGCTATACCTTATTTTATAATTTTAGTAAAGCATACTTTTACTAATAATGATATAAAAAATGGCAATCTCTTAATTGTTACTCCATAATCACAAGAAAAGAGCCTGCTCACAACGCTAATTTCAAAGCGTCTGAACAAGCTCCTAAAGCTATATTAATTTCTACTACAATCCCAACAATGTCTTCCACAATCTTGGATACTTTTCAGTTATTTACGATCTTTTTATGGATGACGTATGAATAGACGATTGGAATTACCGAAATGATTAAGATAGCAATGATCATGGTTACGATAATCCAGTTTGCTGGCAGAAACCAGGAAATCATCATCAAAATACCACTGATAACAAATAGCTTTGCCCCAAAACGATGTGTTTTTTTCCAAACAGTTTCATTTGATAATGTCCATGGTGTTTTGATTCCTACCATATAGTTTGGCTTCACCTGTGGCAAGTAATTTCCCAAAACAATAAACATTGCACCGAGCAATAAGCCAATCATTTTCCCAACATTCAATTCATGTCCAAGCCCAATGTAAATCACTCCCATACTAATTGCGTAGAAAACAACTAGGATCGCAAGTGTAATAAATGAATAGCTTTTACTAAAACTTTTGAAATCTGCTTTTTTCGGGTCAATTTTCGGTACAGCTAGAAGGATTGCATAAATGACGAGCATGATTCCATGGATCATTAGAAAAGCTGTGAGTTTGGAGCTATAACTGTTAGCTTCACCATTAATTCCCCAGTGGGTAGGTAATTGAGCTGGCAGTTTAGAATAAGTAATCAGCCAAACCAGTATTGAAGTAATAAATAGCGCAATTGGAATAATATGTTTTTTCATGATGATGACTCCTTTTCCTTTTTAGTTAATGAGAATGCCCAACCAATCAGATCTTGTAATACTGTGGAGTTTAAAGAGTAGTAGATATACTGCCCTTTCTTTATATCCTGTACCAGCTCTGCATTTTTTAAAATTTTCAAATGCTGTGAGATACTAGGCTTTGACATTTCAAAATGATCATGAATTTCTCCAGCAGTTAGATCGCCTTCCTTTAATAGGTCAAGAATTTTTCTTCGGGAAGGATCTGAAAGTGCCTTGAACGTATCATTCATCTTTTTCATCTCCCTTATATAATTTGATAATTAGTTATCTAACTAAATAATAACTATTATCTGCCTTCTTGTCAACTCTATTTGTGCAGTTGATCCAAATTCTTAGCGATTGCTTGTGCAGGCACTAAAAAAATTCTGCTATAATGAAGCTGTATTAGCTCGCTTAAATGGAGGTCAAATTACTCATGCAATTAACTGAATCTGAAAAGCAGCAAATAGATAGAATTCTCAATAAGACCAAGCAAATAAATGGGATTGATCCCGAATACAAAATATTCGGGTCAAAAACATGGAAATACAAATGGCCAAAACAGGCTTCCGAAAAGAAACTGGTAGCATTTGAAAAGGAACATGATATCACTTTACCGCGGGAATATCGCTTGTTTCTTGGTTGTGTAGCCAACGGCGGACCAGGGTTTGCCTATGGTCTTTATCCTATTCAGAAAACAGAAATGCTTGGTGATATTCACAAAGATTGTACTTGTTTTCCTTCTATGACATATGAAGATTTTGAGGCACTTGACGCGCGCCAACAAGCAATTTATGAAGCTGATGCAAACAGTGAAGAGGATCTTTTCTATAACGGACTCCTCACTATAGGTACAGAGGGGTGCACCTATGATACCTGCCTGGTTGTGACTGGTAAATATCGCGGAAGGCTTGTGAGCACTGATGGTAATGAGGAAGGGCCTTTCCGCTTTATTCACGATGAGAACTTTCTTGATTGGTACGAGCGGTGGCTGGACGACTTTATTGCCGGGTTAGAAATGGGAAACTTTGGTGTAAGTGTTCCAGGCAGTCAGCCGGAACTTCGCACCCAATTTCTCAATCAAGAGGATAATCTGATAAAAGCAAATATTCTCTCCTCTCTTGGGCGTTTCCCGCAAATTGATCCAGAAACAACCGCATTATGGGAATATAGCTGTAAAACCGAACCTGCCACAGAAATCTGTGAGGTAGCCTTGCGACAGCTTATACGAAAACAAGCACCGAGTATTCCAGACATCTTGAGGCTTCTTTTGGATTCCTCTGATTTGAAACGCAATATTTGTATTCGAGTACTCAGGCTTGCATCTGCGAATAACGTCAATATCGAACCACTTATTCCAAAGTTGTTAGAAATCATGCCAACACTTTCCGAGGATCTATTTTCAAACGCTGTTTGGGCGGTACAAAAAACTTCGTACAATAAATATGAAGCATTTCTGCCTTTTCTTGAATTGTCTGATACAAGCAAGAAAATAACTTCTATCTGGGCGTTAGAAAACTCACCTGACAAAAATCCTACAACCTTTGTCAACCATATGCTGCCGTTTTTTAATGAGGCAGATATCGATTTAGTGCGACAGGTTATTCTTTCATTGATAGAAATACAAGACAACCGAGTTCCGCCAATGGTGGACTCGGCTTACCAGAAGTTTTCTGAATTTGAGACGCTCAGAAAGAATTATTACCAGCGGACATGGGGAAAAACAATTGTTGATTAGCGACAACTGTGTTTTCGATTATTAAGCATTTCATGAGTTTTTTTGCTTTTGTGACTCAATGCCGAATAGTCAATTGATTTTTTGTAAAATTGGAAGTTTAGAATGAAATTGAGATGGCAAAAATCACTTTGAGTTTGATAAGATACAGATATAGAAATTTTGAATAAACAATTTTTCTGTAACACGAAAGGACGAAGTGTATTGGCTAAGAATTTTTTTCTTTTATTTTTCGGTATTTTTGCTCTTATTGGAACGATTGTTGTCGTAGTTGGTGCTGTAGTATTGATTGTATCCAGCACAAGCAATATACCAATCATTCTCCCCCTTGTTTTTCTAGGAATAGGTGCTGCGATTGCGATTCCTGGATGGAGTGGCGTACTGTACCAAATCAAGAAAAGAAAACTACGAAAAGAAGCAATTGATATTGGATATCCTGTTTCAGGTGTCATCACGAGTATTGAATCCAATCCTTATGTTCGCATCAATAACTCAAATGTCATTGTTGCTTTTGTGGAATGTCGTCACCCAAACACTGGTGCACAAATAGAAGTTCGCAGTGACTATCTTGGCACTTACAATCCAGGTTACCAAGTTGGTGATCAAGCGACTGTTTATTTCCATCCAACTCGTGAGAACATCAAAGTTGTTAAGCTTGGTGAACCCAGCATCTCTAATCAGGCAGCTACAAGATCCTTGAGTGATTGGCTGTAGCTTCATTACGGATTTATTTCATAACTACTCGAAATCCAATGCATTACTTTAGCTTTTTAATTTAGGATGGAAAACAACTTTGGCTGCGCATAGCTCTTTTCAAAATTTTAAACGAGGCAAGATATTGACTAAATCAAACCTAATCAAGTGGTGACATCGCCCTTTGATTAGGTTTCAATTTTGTCGAAGTGCTACAAAAAAACGCTTGTTGATTTTATCAACAAGCGTTTCATATTCTACAGTTTATCTAAGTCATCCTTTTTCTCATTCGTCTCTTCCAATTTTGGTGGAGTGAGATCAGATGGTGGTGCTTCTTCCAAAATCGGTGCTGGAGTATCTTCTGCTTTACCAGTGATGTTAATCTTCACGTCAGTTTTATTTTCAGCAGCTGTCACGTTACCATTACCGTAATTTCTTTCAGGAAGAATTCCTTTTTCAAATAGGCTCATGATTTGCTCAGCATCCAATGTCTCAATTTTGAGCAATGTGTTTGCAATTAAATCTAATTTCTCGCGATTATCGGTGAGCAGTTGCTTTGCTTCTGCATAGCATTCTTTAATAATTGACTGGATTTCTTCATCTATTTGATATGCGATTGCATCAGAGTAGCTTTGTTCACTTTGGAAATCACGCCCCAAGAAGACTTGGTGCTGTGGTTGCCCAAATTGCATTGGACCAAGCTTATCGCTCATTCCATACTCAGTAACCATTCTGCGAGCAATACTAGTTGCTCGTTGGAAATCGTTATGTGCTCCAGTACTTACTTCACCGAAGACGATATCCTCGGCAACACGACCGCCCAGTAATCCAGTGATCTTATTCAGTAATTCTGGCTTTGTCATCAAGAAACGATCTTCTTTTGGAAGCATTACTGCATATCCACCAGCTTGACCACGAGGAACAATGGTAACCTTATGAACAATGTCTGCTTCACTTAAAGTTAAGCCAATGATTGTATGCCCTGCTTCATGGAAAGCAACGATCTTACGTTCCTTCTCAGAGATTACTCGGCTCGTTTTGGCTGGCCCTGCAATTACACGATCTGTTGCTTCATCAATATCTGTCATATCAATTAATTTCTTGTCACGACGCGCCGCAATAAGTGCCGCTTCGTTTAATAAGTTTTCTAAGTCAGCTCCAGAGAAACCAGGAGTCCGTTGTGAAATTGCTTTCAAATCAACAGAGCTGTCCAAGGGTTTGTTCTTTGCATGCACATTTAGAACTGCTTCACGACCTCTTACATCCGGTACATCTACAGTGATTTGACGGTCAAAACGTCCTGGACGCAGTAATGCTGGGTCAAGAATATCAGCACGGTTTGTAGCTGCTATAATGATGACTCCCTCATTTTCACCAAAGCCATCCATTTCCACAAGCAATTGATTTAGTGTTTGCTCTCGTTCATCATGTCCGCCACCGAGGCCTGCGCCACGCTGACGTCCTACAGCATCTATTTCGTCAATAAAGATCATTGCTGGAGAATTCTTCTTTGCAGTCTCGAAAAGATCACGCACACGGCTTGCCCCGACACCCACAAACATTTCCACAAAGTCTGATCCACTAATTGAGAAGAATGGTACGCCTGCTTCGCCTGCAACAGCTCGAGCAAGAAGTGTCTTACCAGTTCCTGGTGGTCCAACAAGAAGGACTCCCCTTGGAATACGTGCTCCTAGCTCAACAAATTTGCGTGGATCTTTCAAGAAATCAACGATTTCCACAAGCTCTTGCTTTTCTTCATCGGCTCCAGCTACGTCTTTAAATGTGATTTTCTTCTTTTCCTGGCTAAACAGCTTTGCCTTACTCTTACCAAAATTCATGACCTTGTTGCCGCCACCCTGTGACTGATTCAACAGGAAGAAGAATAGGACGAATAAAAGTATCAGTGGTAGAATTCCTGACAAAATGGAAATCCACATGCTCTGCTCTTTTGCTGGAGCAATATTTAATTTCACTTCTTTTTCTTTCAGAAGTGCATCTGCTCTTACCATTTGTTCTGATGCGATATGCGTTATGTATGTTTTGTCGTTTGAATATTTTCCCGTTACCTTGTATACACCACGAAGTACTTGTGCATCCACAGTCTTAATATCACCACTTTCAAGTGAA
The DNA here is from genome assembly GCA_031554275.1 of Caryophanales bacterium. Lineage (GTDB taxonomy): Bacteria > Bacillota > Bacilli > JARBTR01 > JARBTR01 > JAVBKB01. The sequence goes on from JAVBKB010000064.1 coordinate 11,469, forward strand.
GTGAAGAACTTATCTGTGGAAATTTCATCTGGCTTTTCGCTGCCATTGCTGAATACTAAGACCAGCGAAACAATTACAAGAACCACCAGCACGTAGATAACACCATTTTCAACAATACGTTTCATTTTTACCTCCTAAAACTAGGCCTTTCCCTCTTAAAATTTCGCGCAATATGTATTTCTAATTAGCTTATTATAGGAATGAAACAAATTGTTATTCCTATTAGGTAAATCTTTTAACCATAAAGGTGATTTTACCACACTTTCATAAAAAAAGCATGAACAATATTTGTGAAGGAATTAGTTTTTATAAAAATATTCTATTTATATGTCCTCAGTGTGAAGTAATGACTTATTTTTGATAAATTGCTGGCTTAAGCACGCCAACATACGGCAGGTTTCGGTAGCGTTCTTGGTAATCCAAGCCATAGCCGACAACGAATTCGTTTGGAACTGTGAAGCAGCAGTAATCAGGAGTGATCTCAACCTTCCTGCCAGAGGGCTTGTCTAATAGAGTTACGATCTTTACGGATTTTGCTTTGCGGTACCGTAGCAAATCTGCCAAATAGGTGAGTGTTAAACCAGTATCAACAATATCTTCAACAATGAGTACATCTCTGCCTTCGACAGCATTATTTAAGTCCTTAATAATCTTCACTTGCCCAGAAGATACTGTTGCATCGCCATAACTTGAAACATCCATGAAATCAAGTTCTATGTGAATATCCATTTTCTTGATTAGATCCATCATAAATGGCAGCGAACCCTTGAGAACTCCTATTACAAGAGGATTCTTGTCTTTGTAATCTACTGCGATCTGGGGTCCCACCACTGCCAGTTTTGCCAGAATCTCCTCTTCCGAAACGAGAATTTGTAGAATATCTTGATGCATGGTCATGATTTACTCCCTCTATTCCAGCATTGTCAATTTGGTACTGCTAGAAAATTTTGATTTGTTTTGAATCGTAGAATTCGATAAATGAAATGTTAGCCACACATATGGTTGTTCACTTTCCGGAATTCCAGCAGCAATTGCCAATCCAGGCACCCATAAGATTTCTGTTAGTTCTTTTCGCTGCGTGGTGACAATCGGCCAACTTTCTCTTAATTCAATTGGAATTTGTTTCTCAAGAAATAGCTTTTTGACTTTCTTTCGCCCCAAATTGGTGAGTAGAATTCGATCACCATTATGCTTATTACGAACGCGAAGGGGAAACAACTTTGTTGGGATACAAACAGTGTTTAGCCTACTCTCCGTAGGAATTGGTTCTTCGATTTCCTTCACTAACCTTGCTTCAATATAATCACCATTTGGTAATTGGACTATGCCTTCAATCGGAATAGTAGAATCATATTGCCAAGTTGTTGGTTGCTCAAATCTGAAAATTAATTCCCCAAATGACTTGATCACATAGAAATTCTTTTGTAGCTGCAAGATTGCTGATGGCTCGATTGCTGTTACAAGCGTTTGAATCATTTTGATGTGTACATTCGAGTGTGTAAAAGCGCGTTTGCTACAAAGATATTCTAATATTAGTGTAAGTACTCGTCTTTGTAAAGGTTCAACCAAATTTGACACGTCATCGAGATTGATTACATAGCGATTTCCAGCTGCCTCGATTGCGATTTTCTTAAAATGTTCTTTCGCTAGCTGCGCTAAGAACGCATTGTCCTCATGTACCATTTGATAGAATTCAGCAAAATGAGATAGCGCCTGCTGGTTTTCTTCTTTAATTAAAGGAAGGATTTTGTGCCGAACCCGATTGCGTGTGTAGTATGATTTTGCATTGCTTTCATCTTCAAAATAGGAATAGCCATGTTCTTCACAATACGTGATGATTTCTTGCTTTGTAACCGATAAGAAAGGTCTGACAACTTGCCCAGTTGCAAATCCTCTTGAAAATGGAATACCAATTTTCTCAGGGGAAGCTGCTCCTCTTGTTAAATGCATCAATATTGTTTCCGCTTGATCATCTAAATGATGTGCTAACGCTAATTTATCTGCTTGAAATTTCTGCATTACTTCTGTGTAGAATTTATAGCGCAAATTTCGTGCTACCAGCTGCGGATTTTCATTTGTCAAAGTAATTTCTGCTGGTACATCAATCTGTGCCCCTTCGAAAGTCACGCCTAGCTCTCCACAAATTTCTTTGACAAAACGATACTCCGTTTCTGAAGCCTCTCGGAACATATGATTCACATGAGCCACAATTAATTGCCAGTCATTATCTTTTGCCAGCACTTGCAGAAAATAGAGCAACATCAAAGAATCAACCCCACCTGAAACTCCGATCACAATTGTTTCTTTTGGGTTGAATAAATGATGTTGACGAATAAAGTTCTGTACCTTTTTCACAAACATAGTGGTGTGTCCTTCGCTTTGATTAATTAAACTTACCACTACTAACCCATAGATTCAACTGATCGATTGAATCTTACCCTCAATGTTCAAAATTGTTTTTGTAGATTAAACAAGTCTTGTTTAGCGTCAAAGAACTGTTCATCCAATGTTTATTGTTTTCTGAAGCAATAAATACTACAATTTCTTTAAGTAGAAACTTGGCTAGTAACTTTTTGAGCTTTTGAGGTTGACAACCATTCGCCTTGTTGAGTACTCGCGCTTTCAAAAATAGATTGTAGAGACTTTTGAATCATAAATATTTGAGAAATAGATATAGTGTCATCAACATCATTGTTAGAAAAACCGCTTCGAAGTAATACCAGCCTTTGCTAGTGCGTCTGCTTTGACGCATTGGTTTTGATATTGTGGGTTGTATAATTGGAAGCTTTTGTTGGTATGGGATTAGCACAGTTCTCAGTTCCTTTGCTGATTCAAATTCTCCTTTTAGCGCTTGCAACAGAACAGGTCGCAGTCGCTTTGTGCTCGAATGCTGCCCGATGATTGCGGTAAGTTGCTGCAGCCCTCCCATGTTCTTGAGTTGTTTCTTTCCTTGATGTAGGTGTATCATCATCATTGCCACTGCAAATAGATCGTACTTTGCATCCGCTTTCCGATCACCCAGCCCCCAATAACCACGATCGTAGTAATCCGTGAACTCTTTAATTGCACGCCCTTCCTTGGTTGTACCACCGACGTCAATAAATCGCAATCGCTGTTCTTTCGTGACAATTAAGTTATCGGGTTTTAAATCTCCGAAAATCCAGCCTGCATCATGTAATTTCTCTAAGCTTGCTAGCAAATCGACAACCAAGCGTTCCACCATTATTTGATTGCCTTGAGTCACATAAGTTAAGAAATTTGCCCCTTGAATATATTCCATCACATAGAATGGAATAATTCTTCCGCTGTATTCAAAGTCGTCCACATCCATTAAACAAGGCCCAAGAGTCGCTTGAGCCTTTGTTTGTGGAAGAGGGTAATTCATCTGTGAGTTTGGTTTGGTCAGTGCCCCTAATGATTTCAGCACATTTACTTCAGCTGCTATCACGGTGCTATTCTCACTGAATTTCAATGCAGTATGTCCGTGACTCCCTTTGGCAAGGTATACTGAACCATTTGCACCATGACCTAATTCACGGATAATCAGATAATCATGCTGATGCCACTTTCCTCTGATCACCATGCCTGTACGAATATTAAATGGTTTCTTCGAGATAGGATTCATCATAGTCTCGTCTAGTATCTACATGATTTGATCGCTGACCATTGATACCATATTCTTCATCATTTGCATGCTGAACTGCTCGTCTAGGTGTAAATTGGCTAAGGGCTTCTCGCAATGCAGGTCCTGTCGGTGTGTAGCCGCCAGTATTTAATCTTGCAAATATTTTTGTTAGTGAATCTAAACGACTTGTCCAGTCTAGCACCATTTCTACATCGGACTTTTTCCCTGGGAAAGCATATACGGAATAACTATTATCCCCAGTTCGTGAATTTAAGCTTATGGATAGATCAAAGAGTGCTTCCTTAACTGTTGGTAGCTTGTGACTCATACTGGCACTCGTATCGATGAGAATGAGTATTTTCATATTGGCTGTTTCGCCAAGCTCATCGACAACCTCCATTACTTCTCCACGTCGTTCAGGTGGTAGATCTTCAATGACTGTTTCCTTTCCGAAAATCTGTTGCAATTGTTTGTTGACAACGCCTTGGATTGTTTGTGTCATTGCCTGCCTAGTTACCATCTGCACAGTTTGTGATAGCTTTTCTGCATAGACAATTTGATGAATACCACCGCCAGCTCGAGAAATCGCCTCAATCTCTTGAACACCTTTATCATCAATTTCATCCTGATCAATCACACCAATCACATTGACTGAAATCCCTTTTGCAAAGGCAAGTGCAGCCACCTGTTCAGGTCGTTCACCTTTATTCGAACATCCATCTGTTATTAATAAAATCTGCTTAATATTTGGGCTTTCCATTATTTTGCCTCCAGTTCAGATTCAATTGGCTTATTTACATGAATAATTTTATAAAAATAATGCCAATAATACTTTTCATCTTCGCCTAGAGGGTTAGGAAATATACTTGGATTCCGCATCACTTTTTTCAATATGTTCTCATATGCTGGAATGATTTAATGTATGAATAGGTTAGGTGACATGATGGCTGTCATTAAATATACAGGCGAAGAAGTGAAGCTATTGGCGCGATTAATGCGGGCAGAAGCTGAGGGTGAAGGTGAACTTGGCATGTTGATGGTTGGAAATGTTGGTGTCAATCGAGTTCTAGCTGATTGCCTCGATTTTCGCAACCTTGACTCGATTACTGACATGGTATTTCAAAGCCCGGGCGGTTTTGAAGCTGTCCAGAAGAGCTACTTTTATCAGAAAGCGCGAGAAAAGGATATTCGATTGGCAAAGCGGGCAATCGATGGAGAAAGGCATGACCCAGCGACGTTCTCATTATGGTATTTCAGACCAGAAGGCGCTTGCCCCGATCAATGGTATGGGCAGCAACATAGCGGTCGTTATAAGGCACACTGTTTCTATGATCCATCACAAGCTGACTGCCCGAAGGTCTTTTCGATATGATTTTCGGGAAAAATAGCGAAACGGGGGTCTCCATACGGGGACCACTTTCTTTTTTTTTGAACCTAGTACATTCTTCAGCTTTTACACCAGTTGCAATTGTTTTGTTTCAAATTCTTTATTATGTCGATAAGGAACGTTATGAGTATTGGAAATTTTCTAACTTAGAGATATTGGATATTGGATAACAGAGAACAGTAAATGCGATAAATTCTTAATAAATTATCAGAAAATTACTTATTTTTGTTCTTTACAACATGTAATTAAATCTATCAAATTCTCAAGATCAAAGTTCAAACTTATGGCACAAACGTAGCAATTTTGCTCCCCAACGTTAAAAATCAAAAAAATAGTAACGTTCATGTCAAAAAAACGGCATTTGGTGATTGAAACGGTTATTCGTGTATTCGTTCTGTAGAATAATAATCGGGCAAGTTTGTTTTGAAATTGTATTCGGAAGTGTCACACTATTCCAAAATCTTTTGTCTGCATTCCGCCAACACATTTTACTGTTTCTCTCAAGAAAAATAGATATTCCTTTTTACTAGGTTACTACAATCATATAATCCGATTACCCTATCAGTTCTTTGTGACAAGAAAAGTTGGCGATATCATTACCCGATTCCAAGATGCAATGGCGATCAAGGACATCTTCA
>JAVBKB010000195.1:0-14317 GCA_031554275.1 Caryophanales bacterium
TCTTTGCCTCTTCCGCTTCCCAAGCTTTCATAGCAACCTTCCCATTGGTTGCACTGGAAAGTGTCATCATTGCTTCTGCTGCCTTACGACCCGACTCAATGCTTGGCATCCCCTGTGTAATTCCCGCATGGTCAATGACACCATTCATCGCCTTTAATTGTTGATATTGGTCACCAACAGAGAAAGAAATGCCATGTGCACCAATCGGGTTCTTTTCCAAAATCGGTCCAAGTGCGATAAATTTCTCATAAACTTGCGTATAATCTCGCTCAACAAATGTCATTCGTGGCATAGTCACACCAGGAACTGCTTCCACCTCACCCTTTTTCCAGTCCAAAACTTTTCCAAAAGGCTGTGCGATCTCATCAGGTGAGTCATGAAGCAATGGTACAGTCACCAAATCCTTTACTGGTGCGTCAAAATGATCCCCTGCCATTTCAGAGAATGCTTTAGCAATCCCTTTAAAAGTATCCCAGTCAGATTGTGATTCCCAAGCTGGATTAATCGCTGGGTTAAATGGGTGAACAAATGGATGCATATCAGTGCTACTGATATCATGCTTTTCATACCAAGTTGCAGCTGGCAATACAATATCTGAATATAACGCATTCCCTGCCATACGGAAGTCAATACTAACCAATAAATCCAGTTTTCCTTCGGCAGCTTTTTCGTGCCAAGTAATCTCCGTAGGTTTTGTCACATCATTCTCTTCAGCTAACACAGCTGATGATGTTCCCAACAAATGCTTCAAGAAATACTCATGCCCTTTACCGGAGCTTGAGATCAGATTTGAACGCCATACAAATAGATTACGAGGGAAGTTGACAGGGTTATCTGGATCTTCAATCGCAAATGACATCTTCCCAGACTTTAATTCATCAACAACATATTCGATTGCCTCTTCATTTGAATTCGCACCATTTTTCACTGCTTCTTGATAGAGATTCAGCGAATTCCTATTAAACTGCGGATACGATGGCAACCACCCTAATCTCGCAGCTAACACATTGTAGTCTGCCGAATGTTGATAACGTGCCTGTTTAACGAGCGGGCTTGCAAGTTCATTTAGATCAGTTTCTTCATAACGCCATTGATCTGTTGCAAAATAGTAGAAAGAAGTTGCATTTTGCAAACGAGGCGGCAGTGACCAATCTCTTGCAAAGGCAATTGATCCCCAGCCTTCAGGCACGCGACATTTTTCTTGACCAACGTAATGCGCCCAACCTCCGCCGTTCACTCCTTGTGCGCCTGTCAAAAGTACTAGATTCAGGATACTGCGATAAATCGTATCACCATTAAACCAGTGATTGATTCCAGCTCCCATGATAATCATTGAACGACCGTTTGTATCGATTGCATTTTGAGCAAATTCGCGAGCAATCTTTGTTACTAAGTCTGCACTTACTCCAGAAATACTTTCTTGCCATTCTGGAGTATACGTGTTATCAGGTTCAACGTTTGAAGGAATACCTTCTCGATCAACGCCATAGTGTGCGAGCATGACATCAAATACGGTAGCTACAAGCTTTGTTTCTCCAGAAGTTGTTGTAACCTTCTTCACGGGAATTGTGCGAGAAACAGTTCCTTTATCTTCACCAAAATACGGGAATTGAACTGTAACGAAGTCATCTTCTTGACCAAGCACAGTCATCGCTGGGTCGAAAGTTGAACCTGCTTCATCCTCTTGTTTTAAATTCCATTGACCTTTATTGCCCCAACGATGACCAATACTCCCGTTCGGAAACACAATATTGTTACTTTTTTGATCAAGTACAGCAGTTTTCCACTCTGCATGTTTCAGTGGCATTCCTAAGTCACTAGCAGTTAAGAAGCGATCTGACACATAAGCACCCTCATGTTCTTTTAAAGAAATTAAGAATGGCAGATCAGTATACTTCTTAGCATATTGGTAGAAATATTCTGATGGCTTGTCAATATAGAATTCTTTCAAAATGACATGGGTCATTGCTTGAGCAATCGCTGCATCTTCCCCAGGATTCACTTTCATCCAATCATCAGCAAACTTTACATTTTCAGCGTAATCCGGACTCACAGTGACAACTTTTGTGCCCTTATACCGCACTTCGGTCATGAAATGGGCATCTGGTGTTCTTGTCATTGGTACATTCGAACCCCACATCATGATGTACCCAGCGTTGTACCAGTCACTACTTTCAGGCACATCCGTTTGCTCGCCCCATATTTGTGGGGAAGCTGGTGGTAAGTCTGCATACCAGTCGTAGAAGCTCAACATTGGTGCGCCAATCATTGATAAGAAACGTGAGCCTGCAGCATAACTAACCATCGACATTGCCGGAATTGGTGTGAAGCCTGCAACCCGGTCTGGTCCATAAGTCTTATTGGTATAGATCAGCGAGGCTGCGATCATTTCGTTGACTTCTTCCTTACTTACACGAACGAAGCCACCCTTTCCACGCGCTTCTTTGTATTGTTTCGCCAATTCCGGATCCTCAACAATGCTTGCCCATGCTTCTACAGGGTTCTTCGCATTTTGTTTTGCATCACGATAGAGCTTCAACAGCTTACCTCTAATATACGGATACTTTACACGAATCGGACTGTATACATACCAAGAGAAACTTGCGCCTCGAGGACAGCCACGCGGTTCAAACTCAGGCGAATCCGGCCCACAGCTTGGGTAATCCGTCTGCTGATTTTCCCAAGTGATAATGCCATCCTTCACAAAAACCTTCCAGCTACATGAGCCAGTACAGTTCACACCATGTGTAGTTCTAACGACTTTGTCATGCTGCCAGCGTTGACGATAGATTTTTTCCCAATCTCGATCCCCAACATGCACTTTGCTCCAGCCATTTGAAAGCGATTCAATCGGTTTGAAAAAACGCAACTTATTCATAAAATTACTTTGTTTTTTCTTCATTAAATATCTACCTCTTCAATCATTTTTTTGAAATTTATATTTATTTTGTTTTCTTCCATTGCTTCATTAACCAAATTAGAACCATTAGCGCTCCCAAATAGGTTGCAGCAATCCACCAGAATCCATATGAATAGGAGCCTGTGTATTCTTTGAAGTTTCCTAGAATCATTGGCAAGAAGAATCCTCCCAGACCTCCAGCAGCCCCCACAAAACCCGTGAATATACCAACCTCACGCGGGAAACGAGTCGGGATATCTTGAAATAGCGATCCGTTCGAAATTCCAAAGATTAGCATTGCCAAAATAATTAGGCCAAGTACCACATGTTTTGATGGGAGAAAACCAATGACTCCTAATACAACAGCAGCAAGAGCATACATTTTCACTAGCAGATTTACTCCTCCGAGTTTGTCTGCTAAGTAGCCGCCTATAGGTCGGATAAAGCTCCCTGCAAAGACTGCGATTGTAACGTAATCACCAGCTTGTACTTTTGAAATTTCATATTGATCTACAAAAAATATTGATAAGTAGCTTGTCAAACCAACAAAGCCACCAAATGTTAAGCTGTAGAAAAAACTGTAGATCCAAGTCTCTTTGTACTTAACAATACTTAAATATTGCGATAATTTTTGTGGCTTTGGTGCATTTGGAGAATCCTTTGCAAAAATCAGAAAGACAATAAATGCAACAGCCAATGGGAGCAGCGCTATTCCGAATACGGCGTGCCAGCCGTAGGCATCTGCAATTCTTGGAGCAAACAATGTTGCCAATACAGTTCCACTGTTACCTGCGCCAGCAATCCCCATTGCTAGGCCTTGATGCTCAGGTGGATACCAACGACTCGCTAAAGGTAAAGCGACTGCAAAGCTTGCACCAGCAATCCCCAACAGGAAACCGAATGCCTTTACTTCAGTAAAGGAGTCACCCGCTAGCCACCCCCAGAAAAGCGGAATCATTGTGAGAATCATCCCGATCATACCCATTCTTTTGCCGCCAAATTTGTCTGCTAACAGCCCCATTGGAATCCGCAAAAGCGATCCACCAAGTATCGGAATACCGACCATTAACCCCTTTTGTGCAGGAGATAATCCGAAATCCTGTACGATAAAGGTTGAAGATGCCCCGACTAATACCCAAACCATGAAACTTACATCAAAGTATAGGAATGAAGAAAGCAGCGTGGGAAAATGACCGCTTTTCAAAAAACTTTTTCTTTCTTGCAACTAAATCACCTCAAATTATTGATGCTAAGTACCTAATTCTTTTATAAGCGAACTAGGATTAGCACTTCACTTCTGCATTTCTTCTTGTGTAGAAATACCAACAAACAACTAGACTGATAACATAGAAAGCGATAATGATATAGAAACCTTGGTTGATATTACCCACTTTGATTGAATTTTTAAATACAATCGGAATAATGAAGGCACCATAAGCAGCAATTGCGCCCGTAAACCCTAGAACCGGCGCTGCCTGCCGTGGTTCGAAAATAACTGGAATCATTCTAAAAGTAGAACCATTTGCGATACCAGTTGTGACAAATAAGATCAAGAATAGAATGAAATACCCGGTTGCACTCTTGGTGCTGATAAAGTACATCACGCCAAACGTGGCAGCAATCATCACGATTATGTCGTAGAAAGTTACAATCGCTCCACCGATTTTGTCAGAAATCCAACCACCAACTGGTCTGATCAATGCACCAACCAGAGGACCTACGAAAACAAAGGGAACTAACTCAGGAAAATACTTCTTCGTTAGTACGGCAAAAGCTGCTGAATACCCAATGAAGGAACCAAAACAGGTTGTATAAAGCAATGACATGATCCAAGTATGTTTATTTTTGAAGATCACTGACTGTTCTCTAAAAGATTGTTTCGCATTATCAAGGTTGTTCATAAACAACAAAGCTAGGATTGTTACAAGTACAATTGGAACCACCCAAAGAAGTGTTGCATTTTGTAGAAAGATTTCTTTACCCGCTTCGACAAGCACTTTTCCATCTTTAGAAGGAACTCCTTTCGACAAATGTGCCTCCCCGAAAAATGCAGCAAATGCACCTGAGAAGATAATAATTGGTGTAACGAATTGAACCACACTTACGCCTAAATTGCCTAAACCAGCATTTATACCGTTTGCAGTACCCTTTAACCGTTTTGGATAGAAGTAGCTGATGTTCGCCATTGAAGAGGAAAAGTTTCCGCCTCCGATACCACAAAAAGCTGCCCAGATCGCCATAGTAGTAAATGAAGTACCCGGATTTTGAAGTGAAATACCAAGACCAATTACAGGAATTAATAATAGTGCAGTACTTATCACAGTCCAGTTCTTTCCACCGACTGTGCCTGGCATATACATAAAGATCAATCTCAAGGTAGCTCCTACGAAACCTGGTATTGCTACTAACCACCAAATATCGTCCTCAGAAAACTTAAACCCCATATCTGGGAAGTAAGCAGTTGAAATCGACATTAACTGCCATACAATGAACGCCAGCATTAGTGCTGGTACTGAAATCCATAAGTTTCGGCTAGCCACTTTCTTACCCTCTGATTTCCAAAAAGAGCTATCCTCCGGATTCCATGTTTTAATTCTTGACATAATTAACTTCATCCTTTCAAAATAGTATTCCCTGAAGCACAAACTTTACATTTCTATCATATTTTTTTTGAGACAATTAGTAATCAGGTGAAATCCGCAGTGCTTATCAGGGAAAACACGTATTTTTGTAGGGGAAAGCTCGTTCGTTCACAATTTAGACACATTTCGCTGCTGTGAGAGGGAGAAACCTTAATTCTGACGAAACGATTCCTACTACCAAAAACGGGAACAGATGGGAAATCCGCCACAAATCATTCTGTTTAAATGGTAATCAGGATTAATAAATAGCTGACATGATCGCCTTTGATTAAGCTTTACTATTAGATCTATCTACATTTCTCGGCTTCAGCGCATGAAAATCGGAAAATAAAAAATGCCAGTAGCTGCTTGATAAGCTACTGACACTATTTATTGATGAGAAACTTTAGAGAAATACTCGTTTTTTCTTTTTCGCAGGTCATTTCAATGCTTCCATTGATACTCCGTGCCTCCTCTGCAAGCAGGGAGAATGTTTCAGAGTCTAATTCATAATATTGACTTGTTGTAAGCTGAATGGTGTAAGCACTATCATCAAAAGACTCGCAAACGCAGGTTAATTTCTGAATATTTTGCTCGAATATATTTCCAATCAACCTCTGCATAACAGAAACAAGTGTTGTCTGAGTGGAATAAGGTAAATGGATGATCCTTTGATCCAAGATGATTACATCAAATCGATCTCCCTGTGCAATCCTTTCCTTTTTTAGAAATTCAGAGAGAATGACAACCTCACTTTGAAATTCTGTCTCATCTCGCTCTCCGTTTAAATAGGTTTCAAGGATTTCTGTTGCAGATTCAATGGTCTTTTCCACTTCTGTAGGCATGAAATCTCTTTGAACTCTACTGCCCACAAGAATGATTCCTATGAGCATAGAGTCATGAACAAGTGGCGCAACAATGACTGACTTTAGTTGTTCGAGTAGCAGAATTGGGTATTCAATGCTATCTTCCAAAAGCTCCTCCGGGAAATTACTGATAACGAATTCCCGTTTCATCTGCAAAGCTTTTGCGCACAATCCTTTGTCATTTCTGATAACAATTTTTTTATAACGATCATTCAAAGAACCTCGGGCCAATTTCCATCTCAATTCTAAGTTGATTGGATCATAAATGGATAGCGCACAAAAATCGGCGGAGAGTCTGTCTAGAAGTGATTGAAGCTGTGCATCGAGAATATTTTTCAAAATTGGTTTCATTGGCATATTCTTACCTAACTTTCTAGGATTCCTCTTTTTAATGCAAACTGCACTAGATCTCTTCTTGTTGAGAGGTTTAGTTTTTCCATTACCTTTGATTTATGTGTCTCTACAGTTCTTGGGCTAATGCTAAGCAATTCGCCAATCTCCTTATTTGTGTATCCTTTAGCCACTAAACTGAAAATCTCTTTTTCGCGTTCGGTAAGGAGATCAAAAGTATCCTTATCAGAGTTTGATTGATCACTCATTAAGTGTTCGATGACCTTCTTTTGTGCATTTGGATGTAGATAGGCTTGCCCCGCATAGACTTGACGAATCGCCATCAGCAATTCATGCCCCAAAGAGGATTTCAATATGTACCCTGACGCTCCAACTTTCAGCGCTCTGAATAATGCGTTTTCATTATCCTGCATAGACAGAACTAGCACTTTAATGTTTGGATACAAATGCACAATATCACTGATAGTGGGCAATCCATCTCTGCCATTTGGCATACTCAAATCCATAATGACAACATCCGGGCTTGCTGGTGGAATCTTGATAAGCGCCTCATTGCCCTCTGCTGCCTCGCCAACAACAACCATATCTGTTTGATTGTTGACGAGATAGTTCAATCCTTCACGCACAACTGCATGATCGTCTACAAGAAAAACCTTGATTCTATTCATTCCCACTTCTCCTCTTGGGATCAATTGAAGCCATTACTCAACTGGGATAATGACTTGCACTTTGGTTCCCTTACCAATTTCAGAGGAAATCGAAAAATTCCCTCCTAATATCGAAGCTCGCTCTTCCATGCTATAAATCCCTACTCCATTTCTAGTAGTTGGATTTAACTCAAATCCTTTGCCGAAATCTGTTATTTGCATCGTTATTAACCGCTCACTAACGTCATATTGCAAGAGAATATCAATTCTTTCCGCACCAGAATACTTGGCAGCATTTATTAATGTCTCCTGGGCAATGCGGTAAAGCGCTGTCTCGATGTTATAGGGAAATCTCTCGGTAAAACCCTTCGTTGTAAAATTGATCTGAATACCAAATCGACTACCAAAATCTTGTATGAAATTACGTAGTGTAGCCACAAGTCCAAAGTCATCCAATGTAGAGGGGCGTAATTGTGATGAAAGATTCCGTACATCCTCAATTGTTTGCTGGAGAGTACTTTGTAATTTATCCAAATATTGTACAACCTCAGGTCTGTTATCATGCAATGATTTCAAAATATCTACTTGTAAAAGCATCCCAAATAAAGACTGCCCAACGCCATCATGTAGCTCACGCGATATCAGTTTGCGCTCACGCTCTTGAGCTTGAAATATCGAATTTGTAATCATCTTTTCTATTTTGTTACCATCTTTATCATTCACAGCCTGAATCGTGACCAATCGTCCTTGCTTGTTATTCATCGTATAATTAGAAATTATCGCTTGCACAGGATTGAGAACAATTGTTGACTCCTCATCAATCTTCTCTATGTTGATTTCTTTATCAAATAGAACCCTGCAATCATCTAATTGCTTATGATCGCATTCATCCTCTTTGGTACAAGCAGCACAGATGCTATTTAACTGAAACTTTTCATTATTTTCGAGATTATCTTCATTTAGAATATGGAGGAGTGTTCTTGCCTGCAATTCATCCGACTTTATTAAATCGAAATCATTTGCGACCTGTTGCCTCTTCCGAAGGCTAATCCAAGCCGGAAGAATCGTCAAGTTGCAAAGCAGAAAAATAATAAATGATAAGAGAAACCTCTGTGAAGCGAGCTCCTCAAAATTTATTAAGGAAACCATAAAATAAGCTAATCCAGCGATTATTATGAAGACAAACTCAAGCAATAGAATCTCAAAAAATTTGTTGTTCCTTACAAACATAATTTCATTTTCCTTTGTTATTTCTAATTTAAGATTGTAGCACGAATTTAGGATAACAACTATCAGATTCCAAACATTAATCGAAATAAATCGTAGTGATTACCCCTAATTCTACCCTGAAATATGGGTAAACAGTCTTTATATTTTTTAAACCTCGGCATTTCAATATGGCTACCCTCAGCTATCCAAGCCAATGATTTATTTTGTATCTCTTTATGAGGTTGAACTAAATCCTTTATTAAATTAGAATTTAGTAAAATAGTTGCCTTCTCGAAAAACCGATAAGCAACTCATTTATTCAAAGAAGGTAACTTGTATGAAAAAAGCGATAATATTGTTCCTCGCTGTTATAGGGGTTTCGGCTTATTTTGCCAGCATAAAGTATAGTCGAAAAAGAAAGCAAAATACATAATAGCAGCTTTGTTGATTCCAAACTTTTGTTCTATCAATTTTTAAAAGTTAAATAATTTTTTTAGTTAGTATAACAAAAGCTGGGACAAGCAGATTTTCATCTACTTGTCCCAACTTCTACGATTACATCATAAGATTAGTAACCTTTTGCGTCTTCTTTTTTCACTTTGGCTCTAAACATGAAGTGAACCCAGATTTGATATGCCAATACAATTGGGACAAAAATCACGGCCACTATGAACATGATTTGTAAGGTGACTTGACTCGATGAAGCATTATACAATGTTAGTGAATGCCCATCATGGATTGATGGTAACATATTCGGGAACATGCCGCTGAATCCTGTCGTACAGAACAATACAAGTGTAAGTATTAGTAACGCGAATGACAAGCCGCTTCTTCTCTTTAAGAACATGAACACTGCTGACAGTCCTGCAACTACCGAAAGTATCGGAATTACATAGAGAATTGGCGTATCGTTGAAATTATCAAAGATTGGTGTCATGTTACCAGTTGCCACATAGTAGAGTGCTAGTAGCGCCGCACAGGCGATTGCTACAATCTTCCCGATTGCATAAGCGCGGTCTGCAACAGCTTCATTTGATTTGAAGTTAATCCATGCTGCCCCGCAAAGCGTGAATACTGCAACAAATAGTAAGCCGCCCATCATGGCATACAGATTGAAAAGATCTAAGATACCTAGTGGACCAGCATCTAGTGTAACAGTTGAGTTAACACCGAATCCACCTTGTTCTCCTGTTCGAAGGATATCTAAGCCTTTGAAAAGGTTTGAGAATAACACGCCGAATACAAAAGCTAGTAAGAAACTACTTCCACAGAATACCCATTTACAAACTGCAACCCAGACTGGGTTATCATCTTTGTGCATGAACTCCAAGCTAGCAGCTCGGAAGATCACGCAGAATAGTACGAGGAAGAAAGGAACATAGAGTAGCGAGAACATGTCTGCATATACAATTGGAAATGCGGCAAATGTACCACCGCCTGCAGTTAAGAGCCAAACCTCTGCACCATTCCAAAATGGTCCAACAATATCTTGAAGCTGATTTCGATCTTTACGATCCTTCGAGATAAAAGGAAAGAGAATGCCCGTTCCAATTGTGAATGAATCAAACACGAAATATGCGATCCAAATGACTGCCCAAAGGACGAACCAAATGACTTGAAGTGTCTCATGCGGCATGTTCAGCACCTCCTTCTTCTAGCTTCTCAGGTCCCTTCTTGATGTATTTCAACATTAAGTAAACATCTGCAACGATAAGGATCATATAGAATAATATTAGACATATCAGAGAGAACCAAACTTGAGCCGGATGTAGCGGTGAGGCCGCCTGACTTGTTAAAAGCTCTCCAACAACAACGAAAGGTTGTCGTCCCATCTCAGTTACTGCCCATCCTAAATTGATTGCAACATAAGGAAGGAGCACAGACCAAGTAATTAATTTCAAATACCATTTTGTTTTTTCTAGTTTTTTGGTTCTCCATAAGTAAACACCATACAATGAAGCAAATATGAAGAAAATTCCCAACGTAACCATTATTCTAAATGAATAGAAAACTGCTGCTACTGGTGGAATACCCTCACCTTCTTTAAGATCAACACCTTGCTCTGCTTTAATTTGCGCTCTGTTCTCTGCATCTAATTCAGTAAGACCTTTAATTTTGCCATCAAAACTATTGGTATATAAGAAACTTGCTAAACCAGGAATCTTGATTGCGTCGATAATTGGTTTGCCTTCCCCATCTGTAAAGAGGATTAAAGGCATTGATACATTTTCACCCGAGTCCCAAATCGCTTCAATTGCAGCCGCTTTGGTAGGTTGTACTTTTGCCGTATACGCTCCAAATTGATGTCCGATAATTGGTGTAAGTATCGAAGCAACAGTAGCCATTACTAAGCCATATTTGAAAGATTTTTTAAACATTTCAATCGATTTTTTACGTAAGATATTGTATGCACTTACTGCCATCACAAAGAATGATCCACAAATGTAACAACCAACTACTGTATGGAAGAACATAAACCACGCATAAGGATTGGTAACAAGTGCTCCAAAATCAACCATTTGTGCTTTTCCGTTTACGATTTCATAGCCAACTGGGTTTTGCATGAAGCCATTCGCAGTTATAATCCAAAGCGCTGATAGATTTGTTCCAACTGCTACGCACCACATTGAAATCATTCTGATCTTAGGTGAAAATTTCTTTCTACCAAAAATCCAAACACCTATGAAGGTTGATTCTAGGAAGAATGCCACCAGTGCCTCTATTGCTAATGGTGATCCGAAAATATCTCCCATGAATTTTGAATAGATTGACCAGTTTGTTCCAAATTGGAACTCCATTGTAACACCGGTTACTACCCCAATAACCATATTGATTGTAAAGAGTTTTCCCCAGAACTCCGCCATTTGCAAGTATAATGGGTTTTTTGTTCGAAAGTATTTCGTTTCAATAATTGCACATATGATAACTAAACCAATTGTCAATGGAACGAACAAAAAATGATAAAATATTGTTACTGCAAACTGTATCTTACTTAAAACTAATGCATCCATTATAACCCCCCTAACTCAATTTGTTTATAATGATTATCAGCAAATCATTATTTTCAATACACTATTAATATTACATTATACAATTCCATCTGTCACCCGAAATTTCGACTATTTTTTTACAATAATATTAAGAAAATCGTACAATTTGTTAGAATTTTCACGAAATTATTTGTTCACAATTTAGAAACATTTCTTGAGGAATCATCTCTTGCCCAAACTAGGTATAAATGGAGTATGATAGTGTAAATAATTCGATTCTAGGGGGTGCAAATAATGCTGAAGGAGAAAATAATTGCTTATAGTAAGTCAATTGGTATAGATCAAATAGGTTTTGCATCAGCAGATGTTTTCCATGAAATGAGGAACCGTTTAGAAGTTCAATCACAATTAAACTATCAATCAGGTTTTGAGGAAAAGGATCTTACAAAGCGGACCACTCCAGCTAAATTGTTACCTAAAGCCAAGTCTATAATTGCGATCGCGATTGCTTATCCTAGCAAAATGAAGAATGCACCTAAGAGCACGCTACACGAGCCAAGAGGGATATTTTGTCGCGCTTCATGGGGGTTGGATTATCATATCCTTGTCAAGGAAAAACTCAAACAATTAGAGTCGTATATTCTCTCACAAGTTCCAGAAGCACAATGCCTCTCTATGGTTGACACTGGTGAATTAGTAGACCGTGCCGTCGCGGAACGTGCTGGTATCGGTTGGAGTGGGAAGAATTGCTCCATCATTTCACCGAAGTTCGGATCCTATATCTATCTAGGAGAAATGATTACCAGCTTAGAATTAGAGCCGGATATGCCAATGGAAAGCAAGTGTGGAAGCTGCACAAAATGCATGGACGCATGTCCTACGAACGCATTTGTTGCAGCAGGCCAACTGAATGCGAAGAAATGCATTGCTTACCTAACACAAACAAAAACAGAGATCCCACAAGAGTTTCTAGCATCCATAGGTAATCGTCTTTATGGTTGTGATACCTGTCAGGTAGTCTGCCCAGAAAATCGAGGAATTGATTTTCATCTGCATTCGGAGCTTGAGCCAGTACAAGAAGATGTCAAACCCACACTTTCACCAATCCTGCAAATGAGTAATCGTTCCTTCAATAAGAGGTTTGGAACATTAGCAGGCTCTTGGCGTGGTCGAACCCCTATTCAGAGAAATGCAATCATTGCACTTGTACATTTTAATCATCAAACAAGTGTACCGATGCTCAAAGAATTAATCAATGATCCTCGCGAAGTGATTCGAAAAACTGCCGAATGGGCAATGCATTCACTGGAACAAAAAGCAAATTCAAGTGCATCAGATCAGGATGATGTGTCAAGTGACTAGAGCTAGTTGCTAGTAGGTACTTCTAGCAACTAGCTTCTTCAAGTGGCTAATGAGTTAATTCAAGCTGCTAGTGGCTCTTGACTGAACTCGATTGAAAAATAAGTCTGACTACAAATCTCATTCCACATTCTTCCCCAAAAAAATAGAGAGCAATATTCATCTCTCAAGGCAAAATTCGAGATGGACATTTCTCCACGTTATTCTCTATTTTTTCAGAAATCCGGATTAGCAATCACCTTCTTATTTGGAATCGTCTTTTAAAATATTTCAAAGAATGCAAGTCTGTTTCATGAAGATGGACATATTTTTATAAAAAGAAATTTTTCAAAATTGCTCACATTCAACTTCAAGAGGGTGATTATTGTGAAGGAGTTATTACAGCAAGCGATTGAAGGTGAAGCGAAACAAAAGCTTTTGGATCGGCAAAACGGTGATGTTGTAAAGGTTACTGCTGATGGTAAGATCAACCAGGTTATCAACGATCATATTGTCCAATATTCAGTGAACTGGCAATTTCTCAGGAAAAGCGGTAATGAATTATATATTGAAGAACGGCATGAAGAACGGCAAGCTTATTATGATGAGGGTCAACTGCAACTAGGCAGTTTAGTCAGCGATGAATATAAGAAAAACGAGCAACGAGATTTTCCGAATTTTATCGAAGATTTTGAAACTAGAGAAACCAGAGTTCCCTTCTACTACAATAGACAAAAAGCAGTTCAATATGCTGAAAGCTGGTGGAATGCCTATAATCCGAATTATCCGAAGTTTAATGATGATTGTACCAACTACATTTCACAATGTCTGCGCGCTGGTGGGTTTCCGATGGAAGGCTTTGGACAACGAAACAAAGGTTGGTGGTTTCGCAGCGCAAACTGGAGCTACAGTTGGGCAGTAGCACATGCTCTTCAATTATTTCTAACTGCTTCTTCACGAACCAAACAAGTGCCTAAAGCTGATTTACTACAGTACGGCGATATCATTTGTTACGATTTTGAAGGCGATGGCCGTTTCAATCACAACACGATTGTGACAGGCAAAGACGCCTACGGTCAACCCCTTGTTAATGCGCATTCTACAAATAGTCGGCAACGCTACTGGGCTTATGAGGATTCTACGGCTTACACACCCAAAATCCGCTATAAGTTCTTTCAAATCGGAAATTAACATATTGATATCGGATCAACAACTGATTTCATGTGAACATTCTCGTTTCCATCGTCTTATCCTAATTGTCGGTAGAAATGCAACTTAACACTCCCGATATAATTTTCAAAGACGAGATATAATTTACGACGGCTAGCTGGACTATCCTAGGAAATTATGACGAAGTATTTGGGAATCTTAGCGTTTCTTAAGTTGCATTTTATCC
>JAVBKB010000059.1:0-29563 GCA_031554275.1 Caryophanales bacterium
GAAATAATTGCAATGATTATGGCGTTATATATGTGGCGTTATATATGTGGCGTTATATGATTGTTAAATACCTATTTGCTGTTCCATAAAACCTTGCTACCTCAACCTATTCTGCACCAATAATGAAATTCAGTAAAAATACAAATGCCATAACATACATAATCGGATGCACTTCTTTACGTTTCCCTATTGCCACCATTGTGATTGGATAAGTAATGAAGCCCAGTGCAATACCATTTGCTATCCCGTAGGTTAGTGGCATTGAGATAATGGTTATAAATGCAGGAACTGCAATTTCTATCCTTTTCCAATCAATCAGGCCAATAGATTGTGTCATCAGTACGCCAACTATAATTAACGCTGGTGCTGTCACTGCATTGGTTACAATATGCAATACTGGCGCAAAGAACAATGCCACAAGAAATAGCATTGCTGTCACCACCGCTGCAAATCCCGACCGTGCACCAGCAGCTACCCCAGACGAAGCTTCAATATAGTTTGTTGGTGTAGAGGTTCCAAGTACTGCACCAAGCATGCCGCTGATGGAATCTCCGAACAATGTTCTCCCAGCTCTAGGCAACTCATTATTCTTCACTAGCCCAGCCTGTTGTGTAATCGCCATCAACGAACCAGCACAATCAAAGAAGTCGACAAACAGGAAGGTAAACACAACTATAAAGAAATCAGTTGTCAGTATTTGATCTGAGAAATGATTGAAAATCGTGTCAAATGCTGCACCAAATGTCGGCTCAAGACTTGGAATACTACCAATTATTTGTTCAGGTAATGGAATTTCCTTAATAATAATGCCAACAATTGTAGTCAAAATCATGCCGTAAAAAATAGCACCATGAATTTTTCTCATCATCATGATTATTGTCACAATCAAAAAAAATATGTCAAGTATGACAAATGGTGAGTGTAAGTTGCCTAATTTCACAAACGTTGGCTCGCTAGCCACAATAATTCCAGCATTTTTCAAGCCGATAAAAGCAATAAAAAAACCAATCCCTGAGGCAACAGCCATTTTTAAGTCAAAAGGGATTGCATTGATGATTTTTTCACGAAGACCAGTAAGCGTTAGAATTGCAAAAAAAGTGCTAGAGAAAAATACTGCTGCTAGTGCCGTTTGCCACGGGATCCCCATCGTGAGAACTACCGTATAGGCAAAGAAAGCGTTTAACCCCATGCCAGGTGCCAGTGCTAATGGATATCTAGCAACAATCCCTAAATACAAAGTACCAAAAAAAGCAGTCAATGCAGTTGCCACGAAGACCGCATTTTGATCCATTCCCGCTGCTGCTAGCGTTTGTGGATTTACAAACAAAATGTAACACATTGCAAGGAATGTCGTAATCCCGCCTATTGTCTCTTTACGAAAATTTGTACCCAATTTATCAAACTCAAAATATTGTCTAATCTTTTCCATGAAACCTCTCCTGTTCAAAAATTGAATACAAATAGTATCACACAATGAAAAGAGAAAGGGTAGAGTGTTTTTGAGATTTTTTGCGAAAAAATTCTTGAAAACACTTTAGATACCATTAGAAATGATGAAAGTGAAATTTGAGGTAAGAACGATAACAAATTTCAATTATTATTTTGTGTTAGTCATTGTTGCGTTTGGATTGTGCTGTTATTCTGCAATTGACCTGTAGTAGGACTATTAATATTGATGTCCCATAAAGTGATCATCGTAAATTGCGTTAATAGCCATAATACAGTGTTATCAGACAAATTCTCATAGAAAAACTGCAGGAACCGATGATGTTTCGGTGTATCCTACAGTCTGCTATGTAGCTATTAAAGTGCCATTCTTTGAGCTTCGCGAAGCTGAAAGCTTCTAACTTTTCTTGGAAGAAATCTTCTAATCTCATCTTCATTGTAGCCAACTTGTAACCGCTTTTCATCGATGAGAATTGGTCTTCTCAGCAATCCTGGGTTTTGTTGAATAACTTGGTACAATTCTTGGAGAGGCAAACTATCTAAGTCCATATTCAATTCTTCGTATGTCTTTGAGCGAGTAGAAATGATTTCATCAGTTCCTTCCTCAGTCATCCGAAGAATATCTTTGATTTCTTGAATGCTCATTCTTTCATTAAAAATATTTCTTTCGACGTAAGGAATATTGTTTTCCTCAAGCCATGCTCTAGCTTTTCTACAAGAAGTACAGCTTGGTGTTGTGTATAATATGACCATTTTCACTACCCCTTTTATGATAAAATTAATAAATGTTTTTTCAATCGAATGCTTA
Organism: Caryophanales bacterium; assembly: GCA_031554275.1. Classification (GTDB taxonomy): domain Bacteria; phylum Bacillota; class Bacilli; order JARBTR01; family JARBTR01; genus JAVBKB01. The sequence goes on from JAVBKB010000059.1 coordinate 2,255, forward strand.
CTTTAGACTACATTATACAATGAAAATTGTTTTCGTGTACATAATTTCGTAACATTTTGTATACAATTTCGTCGAATTTGCACCTTGAATTGTAGAAACGAGCGCTGTTTTCTGAATATTCGGTGAAACCTTGTACGTTTTGTTCACCACTTTTCTACAGAGATTGAATTCCCACATTCTCAAAATGTATTCGCATATTCGTTGTTTATGATCTAGGATTAAGATATAATGCAGGTATAATACAGATCAGATGTAGGAGGATTCGTATGGCAAGATTTCTTATTGATTTTGCACTTGTTGCTGTACTTGTCATTGGTGTGACTGCCGTCCTTGGTGTCGCGACTAATGGTTTGGGCAATCACGTGTTTGGAAGAAAGCATCGGTCAAAATTTGTTGAACAAAGCAACAAGTCCATTTCTGGATTTAACATGGTTGGTGGCAAAAAGGATTAATTTTCTCTACACATAAATAATAGCACTGAAGCTATCTCGATTTTTGTCGAAGTTTCAGTGCTATTTTAATTTTTTTGTAATATTTTTTTGAAGTTTAATTTGTCTCAGCAAATTTTTTCAAAATCAGTGGTAAGCCTCAACATATTTCGCAAACTCTATTTCGGAGCAGTAGACAAAGTGTTCAGGTGCAACCTCTCGCATTTTGACTTCCTCACCCTTTCGATATTGGTGAACTTTCGGATCATAGCTGTGGCGCCTTCTTTTGCGTTCGCTTTCAGGATCTGGCAATGGGATTGCAGAAAGTAGTGATTGTGTATATGGATGCATTGGATTCCGATAAAGGTCACTGCTTGCAGCAATTTCAACTAACTTGCCGTAGTACATCACACCAATTCGATCTGAAATATACTTCACCATTGATAGATCATGGGCAATGAAAAGGTAAGTCAACCCTTTTTCTTTTTGCAAGCCTTGCAAGAGATTGACAACTTGAGCTTGGATAGAAACATCAAGTGCGGATATCGGTTCATCTGCAATAATAAACTCTGGTTCAACTGCTAGGGCCCGAGCAATGCCTATTCTTTGACGCTGACCACCTGAGAATTCATGCGGATATCGATTTGCATGTTCTCGATTTAACCCAACTGTCTCCAATAGATCGTAGACTTTTTGGATACGTGCTGATTTGGACTTTGCCAAACCATGAATATCCAATCCCTCAGCAATAATGTCACCTACAGTCATCCTTGGATTCAATGATGCATAAGGATCCTGAAATATCATCTGCATTTTCTGGTTGAACTTCTTTAGCTCTCCTCGTGACTTCTTCCCATGAACATCCTCACCATTGTATAGCACTTTACCATCAGTGGCATCGTATAGTCGGATAATGGATCGACCTGTTGTAGACTTACCACATCCGGATTCACCAACGATACCGAGGGTTTCACCACGATAAATGTCAAAAGTCACATCATCGACAGCTCTAACTTCGTTTGCTTTACCAATATTAAAGTACTGCTTCAGGTTTTTTACCTCTACCAATTTTTCTTTTGCCATTCTATTTCAAACCCCCTACTGGAACAGGCTTTTCAAAGTTTCCTGGCATCGATTTAATTCTTTTCTTCACAGAATCAGGTGCTTCAACACTTGGTGCATTAGGATGCAGCAACCATGTTTTCGCAAAATGTGTTTCTGACACTTGGAAAAAAGGTGGCTCTTCTTCATAATCTATCGCCAAAGCATAGGCATTCCTCGGGGCAAACGGACAGCCCTTTGGTGGATTAATCAAGTCAGGAGGCGTTCCTGGGATGGCAATCAACTCTGTTTGATTATCAGTTTCCAAGCTAGGCATAGATGCCAAGAGCCCCCATGTGTATGGGTGACGCGGATCATAAAATATTTCATCCACAGTGCCTATTTCAACGATTTGCCCCCCATACATTACCGCTACTCGATCAGCAACGTTGGCAACCACACCTAAGTCATGTGTGATAAAAATAATTGAAGTATCAATTTTCTCTTGGAGATCTTTCATCATTTCAAGAATTTGCGCTTGGATGGTAACATCTAGTGCAGTTGTTGGCTCATCAGCAATCAGAATTTTCGGATTACATGCTAGTGCGATTGCAACGACAACACGTTGTCTCATACCACCAGAGAATTGATGTGGATACTGTTGTAATCTGAGTTCAGGATTGATGATCCCAACCATTTTCATGAGTTCGATTGCACGCTCTTTCGCTTCAGCTTTACCAATCTTTTGATGTTTAATGATTCCCTCCATTATTTGTTTTCCGACTTTCATTGTCGGATTTAACGATGTCATGGGATCCTGAAAAATCATTGAAATATCTTTTCCACGTATTTGTTGCATTTCCTTCTCGGTAACTTTCGTCAAATCTTTGCCATCGAATAGGATTTCACCACCCGAAATGTTGCCGGGAGGACTAGGAATTAAACGCATCAAAGCCTTGACGGTTACTGACTTCCCAGAGCCTGACTCCCCTACAATTGCAAGTGTTTCACCTTTATGCAGATTGAAATTAACACCTCGAACTGCCTTCACTTCACCACCATAGGTTTTGAAAGAAACATGTAAATCTTTTACCTCTAGTATTTTTTTCATCATATTCTCCTCGTGTCATCAAGCAAACAAATATGACTGCATTATTTCCGCATTTTCGGGTCTAGCGCGTCACGTAATCCATCAGCAATCAAGTTAAAGCTTAAAATTAGTAAGCTGATCACAACTGCTGGAATAATCAGCATAAACGGGAAAATGTCTAGGTTAGCAATTCCATCATTCACCATTGTTCCAAGCGAGGCTTCTGGTTGTGGGATCCCTAACCCAATGAAACTAAGAAATGCCTCATAAAAGATTGCTGAAGGAATTGTGAACATAACAGAAATCAGCACTGGCCCAATTGAATTCGGCAACAGATGTTTCACGATGATCCTCCAATTGGATGCACCAAGTGTTTGGGACGCCATTACAAATTCCTGATTTCTTAATTTTAGAAACTGTCCCCGAACAATTCGTGACATGGTGACCCATCCTGTAACAACCATCGCCAACACGAGTGTCAGGAGACCCGCTTTAAACAGAATGATAAAGAGAATTACAACGATTAGATAAGGAATTCCCACGAGGATCTCTGCAAATCGCTGCATGAAAATATCTACTTTTCCACCAAAATAACCAGATATTCCTCCGTAGGCAACTCCGATTAAAAAGTCAATGATCGCTGCTAGGAAACCGATTATGAGTGAAATTCTGGTGCCATACCAAACTCTTGTCCAAATATCGCGACCAAATTCATCTGTACCAAAATAGTGATACTTGGTTTCATTCTTTACTTGATAATAGTCGATAATTTGACCAGTACCTGCCCCGTTTATATCCTTCATTTTCCCATCAAACCCGAGCCAAGAAATTTTCTCTAGATACGGAATTTTGGGTGGCAAATTCCCCTTGCTTAAATCTTGTTGTTTGTAGGTGTAATTAGATAGCATTGGCGCAAAAACAGCTAATAGAGTAATTACAGTTGCAACGATTAACCCAGCAACTGCTCCCTTATTCTTTTTAAGCCTTAACCAAGCATCTTTCCAAAAGGTTAAACTAGGTCGAGAGATTTTATCATGATCGGACTGCTTTGATCCTACTATATCGAATGGCCGAGGTGACTGGTTTAGTTTAATCATGCCCTTTTACCTCCTGCAACACGGATACGAGGATCAATGAGACCATAAAGAATATCGATGATAAAAATAACAAAAATGAACAACGCGCTATAAAATATCGCTAATCCCATAATCGTTGGGTAGTCATTTTGAGTGACTGAAATAACAAATTGTTCGCCTAATCCTGGGATAACAAATATTCTTTCGATAACAAGCGACCCTGTCATGATATTAACTGCTAGAGGACCCAGAATTGTGATGACAGGAATTAAGGCATTCCGCACACCATGCTTCATAATGATATTGGAAAAACCGATCCCCTTTGCACGAGCTAGTGTTATGTAATCAGAGTTCATAACTTCTAGCATTTCAGTTCTCATAAATCTCGCCGTATTTGAAATGACAAACACTGATAATGCGACAGTGGGTAGAATTGTCAATTCAAAGTCTTCGAAAAGTGATTTAGGCCAGAACGCCACAGGAAGCCACCTTAATTTCATTGCAAAAACTAATTTTAACAATGATGCAAATACAAAGGAGGGTATCGACACCCCTAGGACAGCAATCACTGTTGACATATAGTCCAATGACGTGTTGTGCCTGAGCGCTGCAGCTACACCTAGAATTAGGCCAACAATTGTTCCGAAAATCATCGCCTGTAACCCAAGTCGTGAAGAAGCACCAATTCGATCCCCAATTAGCTGAGTTACCTTACGCCCATCATATTGAAAAGACTCACCTAAATCACCATGAACTAAATTGTTCATGTACTTTGCGTACTGAACAGGTAATGGCTTGTCCAATCCATAACGCGCCTCAATCTTAGCTTGCTGTTCCTCTGAAAGCTTTTCTCGATTATGGAGAGGTGAGCCCGGCAGAATTTTCATTAGAAAAAACGTAAATGTTGCTATTACAAAAAGAGTGATTATCATAAAGATTACCCTTTGAGAAATGTAACGAACCAATTAACGCACCCCATTCAAAATGCTAAATAAAACCAATTAAGGGGAGAGTGGATGCGACCGAACCGCATGAACTCCCCCCTCTTAACTTAGGTGCTGAGGTGACCGTTTAACGTCGGGCGCTTCCTCGAGTCACTTTAGGCGAAGCCTAGTAAGCAACGCTTACGTAAAGTGATTCGAGAATAAGCCTAGACGTTGGTCACCGAAGCCCGTTCACCAGGTGCTTTTAGCCCGCTTAGGAGCCATTGAACTACTCTTGTGTGATGTATGCTTTTTTATAAGTGTAATCACCAGCAAAGTTGTGTTTAATCACACCTTCAACAGTTGGTTTTTCTAAATAAGAAAGCGATCTTTGATAAAGTGGTCCGATTGCTTGATCTTGATCAATCAGGATTTTTTCAGCTTTTCTTAATTCTTCCCATCGTTTTGCAGGGTCTGCTAGTAATGGGCCATTCGCATCTTCAATGATCTTGTCATATTCAGTATTTGAATATGCTGAACGATTGAATGAGTTTTCAGTTGTATATAACTCTAAGAATGTCATTGGATCTGGATAATCAGGTCCCCATCCAGCATAAGTAAAGTCATATTGCAATTGCTTTTGAAGCTCAAGCATTTGCGCAAATGGTTGTGGTTTAATGTTTACAGTTAATCCTGGTAGGTTCTTTTCAAGCTGTTCTTTCATGAACACACCAGTTTTTGCTGAGTTAGTATCGTCATAGTTCAAGAACTCAAGTGTAAAAGTATCTTTGCCTAGCGCCTTCTTAGCAGCACTCCAATGTTCTTGCGCTTTTTTCACATCGAAAGTTGACATTTCAGGCATTCCTTCACGGAAGTCTTCTCTGTTTGCATCAAAAGCAAAGTTGTCAGGAACCATGTAACCAACTGGTCTAGATCCATTGCTAAGGATATTGTCAGTGAAAGCCTTTTTATCAAATCCCATTGAAATCGCTTTACGAGCATCTACATTTGCAAGTAGTTCGTTCTTTTGGTTGTATTTCAAAAAGAATGTTGTTGTTTGGTTTTCAATTTTGAAATCGGTTGTTCCCTTGTACTTTGGTACTTGTGTTGCAACAAGGTTTGCACGATCAATTTGACCTGTTTCGAAAAGCTGCAATCTTGCAGTATCATCTTTAACTACTTTCACATCTATTTTTTCTAATTTAACGTCTTTCTTATTCCAATAGTTTGGATTTTGACCATATGTCCAGCCTTGTGCATGAGTCCAGCTAGATAAAACAAATGGCCCATTGAAAACTTGAGTATTCGCTTCTTTAGCATAGTTTTCGCCTTGAGACTTTTGGAACTTCTCGTTTTGTGGCATGAAAGTACCAAATGCTAATAATGATTGAGCATATGGGTAAACTTTATCCCAAGTGATTTCGATTGTGTAATCATCAGTAGCTTTGACACCAAGTTGATCTACTGGAAGGTCTCCAGCATTAACCTTTTCTGCATTTTTGATAGAGTACATCATGCTTGCATACTCAGATTTTGTTTCGGGATCAATACTACGTCTCCAACCGAAAACGAAGTCATGTGCAGTTACTGGGTCTCCATTAGACCACTTAGCATCCTTACGAAGTTTGATAGTCCAAACTTTGCCGTCTGCACTTTTCTCTGGATCAGCGATTGCGACACCCGGTTCTACAACATCGTTTTCACCTAAAGTGTACAGACCTTCAAATACATTACTGATAACAATGAATGACACAGCATCAGTAGCTGTTGAAGTGTCTAACGATGGAATGTCAGAACCTGATACTAGTCTCAATACTTGCTCATCTGCAAGTTTAAGGTCAGACTTCGGATCTTTACTAACTACTTTCTTTTCTTTTTCTTTACCACACGCAGCTAAAACTGTGCTTAGCACTAGTAGTAAAGCAACTACGAGAAGAATACTTTTCTTCTTCATGACTTTCCTCCCCAAAATAAGTTTAATCTTCTGAAAATTGAAGATATGAAAATACATTTCGTTATTCAATGTCGAATTCTATTGTCGAGATATTATGAAACATATCTAAAATCAAATTATTATGATTTAATTTAAATAAATGTATAATAATATCAAATATAACAACAAAAGTACAGTTCATTGCAATAACTTGGATTTATTGTATGGGAGCTTATCTCTATTTTCAAGAAAAACGACTTAAATTTGTGATGAATAATTTTAATACTGGATTTCTCCTTGGATTCATAGAAGAAGATTGCGTTACTGTAGTTCGATTATTTAGATGGAAATAGACGTTAGCTTCATAAAAGATTGTGTTATGTAATTCGATTTTTGGGTAGAAATAGGAGCATGGATTCAAAAGAAGTTGCGTTATGTAGTTCGATTACTAGATGGATATCAACTAAAAGAAGGTAATTGATACAAAGAAACACGTAAATAATATTTTCAAAAGAATTACTATTGGAGGCGGGATTTTTGAGAAAAAAAATAATCAACACGATTTGGCTAACGACAATTGCAATTACCCTTTCACTTGGCTATGCCATGCTGTTCTTCAGCGAAAGTAAATTACTAACCTTTATCAATATCTATTTCATTATTGGGTTATTTTCCTTATCACTAGGCCTAGTGATTTATGTTGTGGAGGGCGGATTCTTCACATTCTTTTCTAGCTCCTATAAAAAATTTCTCAAATCAATCGGGATAAGTATGTTTAACCGACAACATCAAATTGAAGAAGATATTGTAACAGAACATAGCAATTTCTCATTGAAAATGCCTCTTATTCTCGTCGGTGCAACCTCCATTCTCTTAACTTTTACTATCTCAGTTTTGATCTATTAAATGAAAACATCAAGTCGCAGTGTTGAAGCTGTGGCTTTTGTTTATAAGTAGCTGAAAATATTTCTGTAAATCACCAATTTTACATTAGAAAAAATAGCTATTGACCTGTAATAGACGATAAATTCAATCAAGAAGAGAAAATCTCAATCGATAAAGCCGATTTTTCAAACTAGATCAATTAAAATTTCTCATTGCTTATGATCAAAAGCAATCGGTATAATAACAGGGAAAATAATTTTTGAATTGGAGAAAATAAATGAAGACGATTTTTTCAGGTATACAACCAACAGGCTCAGTTACACTGGGAAATTATATTGGCGCTATTCGCCAGTTTGTTGCCTTACAGCACGACTATAATTGTTACTTCTGCATTGTTGATCAACATGCAATCAGCGTTCCGCAAGACCCAGCAGCACTTCGCAAGAACATCCGATCGCTTGCTGCGATTTATCTTGCTTGTGGAATTGACCCCGATAAAGCAACTGTATTTATTCAGTCCGAAGTACCTGCACACACAAAAGCAGGGTGGTTGATGCAATGTATGTCCTACATTGGGGAGCTAGAACGGATGACGCAGTTTAAGGATAAATCAAAGAATAACCGTGATGGCGTTTCCGCAGCTCTTTTGACATATCCACCGCTGCAAGCTGCTGATATCCTATTGTATGATACCGACTTGGTACCAGTAGGTGAGGATCAAAAGCAACATCTTGAGCTGACAAGTGATCTTGGAGAACGCTTCAACAAGCGTTACGGAGAAGTATTGATACTTCCGAAAATCCATCTTGCAGAGTCTGGCGCAAAGATTATGTCACTGCAAGAACCAACGAAGAAGATGAGCAAGTCAGATCCTAATACAAAAGCTACTGTCACCCTTTTGGATGAAGTCAAGCAAATTGAAAAGAAAATCAAAAGCGCAGTAACGGATTTGGATAATAGCATCAGCTACGACAAAGAAAACAAACCCGGGATTTCAAACCTATTAGAAATCTACGCTAATCTTAGTGGTAAATCAATCAAAATGTTAGAGCAAGAATTTGCCGGTAGTGGCTATGGTAACTTCAAAACAGAGGTTGCCAAAATCGTTGTCGATACACTATTACCAATTCAAGAACGTTACAATGAGTTAATGAATAACCCATCCCTTCTGGATCAAATCCTGGATAAAGGTGCTGAAAAGGCAAATCAAATCGCCAATCGCACACTACAAAAGATGGAATCCGCCATGGGGTTGGGACGGAAATAAATGCACTAAACCTTCATAACAAAGTGAAAAAAATAGTTTATTGAAGAAATTAATCAAACAATGTTTAGGTATAACTTATACAATCAAAAGGATGAAGGATCTGCACACCAGAAATTGTGATTCTTCATCCTCTAGTTTAGAACCGCCTTTTGTAATTAATAGCCTACAAAAAAACGTGGTACAGTGGAAACATAATAAGCAGCTTTCACTAGTCTTAGGGTAAGCCCTAATTTTCGGTAGAAATCGGCTGATTCGAACGGAGTGAAGAAATGGCAATTGTACAGTTACAATCATCTAATCCTGCTCTATCATTCATACTCAAGAAAAACCCAAATTCGGGAATGTTGATTAGAACAATTCGTAAAGGAAATGCCCATGGATGGTATTCAGGCAACGATCAATTTAACGTTTACTTCAAGGATGCTGACAATGAAATTTCCTACAAACGAGATGAAAGAGAAGAGTTTGAATACTTAAATTTATCACGATATAATACCCCATTATTCCCACTCAATGTGATTTCGGAATTTTTTTCATCAACAACAAAGGAACAGCATCCTCAAGACACCGAAGGGTTTGCACATCATTTCTTTGTTAATATGATCCATATTGAACGTTCAAACTATATCGAATTTTTTCAAAAGCATCTGCTCAATTGTCAATTTGAAGTAACTAATCTAGCCCATAAAAGCTATTCATTAAAAATTTCAACAAACCAAAGCATCTATTACTTACTACATGTCAGTAACGTGGTCTGTGTCTTTTTCTCCATGTTCGGTAAAGAATACCTAGATCTTTCCGATAAATCCTTTGAAAAATATATCAACAGTATCAACATTATTGATGCACCTTTCTACATCAGAAACTTGTTTACAAGGAATTTCCTTACGTCGTCAGCAAAATTCCGCAAGTACAAGCCGGAAATCGAGAAAACCAGTCGCTATCAAATAAACTTTGCCTTCGGTGGTACTGGGATGCAACGTAGAGACTTCATTCGTAACCTATTACCATTTGATAAAGCGATTTTGGATGTTGGCTGTGGTGAAGGGTTCTATGCATTTTCCTATGCTGCAAAAATTGAGGATAACTACTATGCAGTGGATATTGATCAAGAACTTTTAGAAGCTGTCGCAAGAAAAGCTGTGACAAAAGAGGTCGATAATATCTCAACATATAGCTCAGTTGATCAATTTTTGGAAAACTATAACGAAGGAACAGTTGATATCATCTTGACTGAGGTTATCGAGCACATGTCGCTCGAAGACGCCACAGTCTTGATTAAACAGCTACTAAAGCGAGTAGAGTTTGATCACTTTATTATTACTACACCTAATCGAGACTTTAACCAGTTTTATGAAATTGATAGACTAAGGCACGATGATCATCAATGGGAGCTAGGTCAACGAGATTTCCAGACATGGATAACACAAGTTTTAGAAAAAGAACCACTCCACTTCGAATTCCTTGCGATAGGAGATCGAGTCAATCAAATATCTACCACACAAGGTGTGCATATTCGAAAGGATGGGCAATTGCATGGAGCTGCGAACTAAGTTACACACAATCTTTATGATGATCGGTTCAACTGAATGTGGCAAAACGACTTTTGCCAAAGAAATCCTCATACCGCAATTACAATTTGCAGATGCAACAAGGAATTTCAAAGCTAACATTCAGTACCTATCATCTGACGGAATTCGCCAAGAATTACTTGGTGCAGAACAGGACAAGTACGATCAAACAATGCTAGAAGCAAGCCAACAAGCCTTTCAATTACTATTTGAAAAGCTGAAGCTCGTGACCACTTTTCCGATCAATGCTGAATTTATCATTGTCGATACCACAGGATTATCAGATGATTTCCGCAAACAGGTTCGCAATATTGCCATTGAAAACAACTATAACCTTGAGGTTATTCTCTTTGATTATCGGAAGCGTGAAGATTACTTCTCATCTGAACGTTCAAAAAGGCTAATCACAGATCACCTCAATCGCCTGCGCAAAGAAGTCTTGGGTTCGCTAGCAGGAGAAAAATACGAAAAAATCCATAAAGTCCGAAGCAAAGATTTTTTCGACATCCCGACAGGAACGCCCAATCCAGCATATCAAGTTGTCATTGAAAACCAGCAGGAGTATCTAGCGACTATCCTTTCACATGATCATGAATACTTTGTCATAGGTGACGTTCACGAGTGTGTTGATGAACTACAGGATTTATTGCAAAGCTATGGGTATCAATTAGATGGCAATCAACTAATTGCTACCAAGAAAGTGGAAAATACAAAAATTATCCTCGCTGGTGACTGGATTGATAAAGGTAAGAAAACAAAAGAAATTATCGAGTTTCTGACAACCAATCAAGAGCACTTTCTATTTGTCATTGGCAATCATGAAAGTTTCGTTTATAAGTTCATGAGGGACGAAGTAAAAGGAATTGACCGTGACCTGTTACATGATTTCTTTGATTCAACGCAGGTATTGAAGAACGATGCGCAGCTTTTACAAAAGTTTAATCAGCTTTTCGAATTAGCGCAACCGTTCTATAGATTTATTGGCTTAGAAAATAGTTCATATTATATTACTCATGCTCCTTGTAAAAATAAATACATTGGCAAACTAGATAGTAACTCCACCCGTCATCAACGTAACTATCGAATTAATCGCGAAGCTCCCTTAGAGGAGCAACTGACATTTCTTAAAGCGGAGGCAGTTGGTAACCACCCGTACCACTTATTTGGTCATATTGCAGCGCAAAATGCATTCCGTATTAAGAATAAGCTGCATTTGGATACAGGCTGCGTCCTAGGCAACCAACTTACAGGTGTTAATATCTCATATAAGCCATTCTATAAGTCGCGTAAATCTCACAACGCAGCCCTTGAAGAAGAGCTGATCCCTTTATTCCAAAAAAAACAACAGGTATCCTTGTCTGACTTGGAACAAAATGATCTGAAAAAATTAAAATTTTGCGCAGAAAACCAGATTAACTTTATTTCAGGAACAATGTCACCTGCTGACAAAGATGAAGCAGCTGGTGAATTAGAATCACTTGCGCAAGGTCTGCTGTATTTCAAAAACAATGATGTGAAAGAAGTACTTCTTCAACCAAAGTATATGGGTTCCAGATGCAATATTTATTTGTATCTGGAGGTTGAAAAATGCTTTGCGGTAAGTCGAAACGGCTACAAAATTCACCAAGTGGATTTGAGTGAAGTCTACCAAACTCTCTTGCAGCGCTTCTCTCCATTTATGAAGGAAAACCAAGTGGATATGATGCTTTTGGATGGTGAACTTCTTCCTTGGAGAGCTTTAGGAGAAGGGCTGATTGACCGACAGTTTATGCCGATTGAAGCAGCCTTACAGACAGAGCTTGACTTCTTGAGGAAACACAATTTCGAAGGGGCATTTAACAGCCTCGTTGAGAATTACCAAAGTACTGACTTCGAGAAGGATCAACATCAAACAGCAAAGACAGAGCTACTTGAAAAGTATGGATCAAGCAGCTACCAGAACTACAAGAATCTCGCAACAATTCTTAAATCGCGTGCACCATTAACAGTGCATGATGTCGCCTTCAAAGTTTATCAGAAACAACTTGAATACTATGGCCAGACAGCTGAATTGGAGTACAAACCATTTGCAATTCTCAAATGTATTAAGCAGAACCGTGAAGAATATTTCATTAATTGGACCCAGTCAACAATGTACAGGTTTCTATCTGATGATGATTTTCTCCAGCTGAATCTCGATACCGCTGACTATCTAGAAAGAGCTACCGCATTTTTTGCCAAGCTTACTGTTGAAAATCACATGGAGGGTGTTGTTATCAAGCCAGACGATTTGTCAAGCAATTCTGTACCCTTTATGAAAGTACGTAATAGTGAGTACATGTCGATTATTTACGGCTATGACTATCAATTTCCTCATAAATATAACAAACTGATTAAGCAAAAAAGTATTCAAAAGAAATTACGAACTTCGATCAATGAATGGAAACTAGGAAAAGCAATGCTAGATATCAAAATGGACGATATCTCAGCTGAAAACAAACAATATCAGCAAATCGTTGCCAATATGCTTTTCGAAACAGCTAAAGAGCGAGAAATAGACCCGAGATTGTAAACTCATACTCACCCAAAAGCCCCTTTTCAAACGTCACATACAACAACGTTTGAAAAGGGGCTTTAGTCGGGAAAGAAATTTCACAAAAACAGCTTGCTACTGTAAAGATGGATGCTCCCCGATTTCAATTTCCCATAACTCTTCCAAGTAATTTTGCCCTTTAATCAGTTTCTTGCAGATCAGCAAATGCTGTACAGACCAACCTCTGGCTATAGACTGGTAAAACCTTTCCCAAATCTCATCGAAATCCATCTTCATTACTTCTGAATACATATCTGGAAACCATTCTGTGAACCAATAGCGTACTTCAGATACATTCTTTGAAAGGTAAATATGTTCAAGCGCCAAAAGCAGTAATTTCTTTAGTCTTCGCTCTTTACGTGTAAGCCCTTGCAACGTTGATGGATGTGGTGCTAAAGCATTGATTTCTACAGGTTCATCTTCTGGATCAATCACAATTTGAAAATCATAGTCCATTGTCTCGGCTTTTGAAACAAGATCTAGTACCTGTTGTTCATGTCTTGGAACAAGCCGACTTTTCCGAATCGGGATCGTATATCCTAACGTGTCAAACGCCATGATACCATTTCCATTTGTGACAATCGTGCAGTAATCAATGAATTTTCGCTCATTGTTTTTACGGAAATGAGTCTGCTGGAAAATATCCTTTAGCAATTGATCCGGGAGTTCAGACATACCATTCTCAATTGACAAATAAAGGTCTTCTCGCAGCTTTAATACTGGCACTTGTTCAAGTAGCTCAATCGGATCTGATTTTCTCCACTCATGAAAGTTACAAACGTTTAATCCGCATTCTTCCCCTTCAAACCAGTTCACCCATATGTCATGTAAATAGTACATGCAAGTTCCTCACTTAGTGATCAAATTCATTTTTTCTCCGAATAAATTTCTTCGCATTTCATTACATCTAACACAATATAATTCGCAAAACCTATACTCACCTAGTAGAAGATCGTACTTGTATGCTTAAAACTTTGTAAGTTCATTATTGGCAAATGGTGGTCAAATCATACAGAAAATTTCAAAGAGTAATTGTGTTGTTTTGAATTCCAGTGAAATGAGAAATACTCAAGAACTTTCAACGATTTCCCCTCGTTCATTCTGGCGAAATCACTGTTTTGTTGACACAGGTAGAAACTTTATTGCAGGAAGTGACAGCATTTGTTTGGTATTTAACTTCTTTCTTTGACAGAATTTATCGACCAATTGGTAACCAACTGCGTAACCCGCCATTTTGGGTACCTGTCTCGTACCATATAATAAATCCCCATGTAGGCGCTCTGATTTTTTTATTTCGAAGTTCGGTTGATATACTTTTTCAATTAATTGATTAATTTGACTTTCCTGTAGGCTTGTTACCCAAGGAGCAAGATAAGCCTTACCACAGAATTCCTCAACAGCCTTTTCAGCAAGCCCTTCCATTATTAACGTTCCCAGTAATGTGTCGTTATCACCTGATAGTTTATGTAGGCGACTTGTATGGTGATATTCATGGACAAACAGTGCTTCTAACTCCTTCAAATCTAGCCCACTAGGTACAAAGAGAAATACCATTTTCTTATATGCAACCCCTGATTTTCTTGCAGACAAAAAAATACTCGAGCGAGAAGGTAACAAGAAAATCGGTACATCAGGTCCGTTAAATGCTTTTCGATATTTTTGAAAAATTTCCTCAGCGCTGTCCCAAAGCTGATCTCTTTTCATTTGTGAAAAAATTTGTTGGGACGAATAATTATTACTTGATAAACCATTCCGTCGTAAATCCAATAAGAGTGACTGATCTCGTAGTTCCAACAACTCCAGAATTTTTTCCTGAATTGAATACCCTTCCTCAATCCACTTGTCAGTTCGAATAATCCCCATACACATCACCAGCAGTTTTTTCTATCGTATGAAGGAGTGTGTGAAGTGGGGATACATTTTACAAAACAAGACATGAATGGTGAAAAGTTATCCTGATTCCCATAAAAAAGAGAATAATCTGTGAAAATTCTTCCATCTCGCTCTGTAAAAATGTGTTTGAATATTCTATTCACATTTTTTCCTTGCGAGTTGAAAAGATTTCCGAACAAATTATTCTCAATTATAAATGTTAATCGGAACTATTCGAATTTCTTAAAGATAATCGTTGCATTATGTCCACCAAATCCAAATGAATTGGACATCACTGTGGATACATTTTTCTCGATTGCAACATTTGGCACATAATTAAGATCACATTCTGGATCAGCTTCTGCCAAATTGATTGTTGGCGGGATTTTCCCCTCTTGAATTGCCAGAACTGAGAAAATTGCTTCGACTCCACCTGCTGCACCAAGTAAGTGCCCTGTTATCGACTTTGTCGAACTGATCGCTAAATCATAGGCGTGTGCACCAAACACTTCTTTTATAGCAGCTGTCTCAAATTGATCATTGTAAAGTGTGCTTGTACCGTGTGCATTAATATAGCCAACCGCTTCTGGCGAAAGTCCTGCATCTCGGAGCGCCATCCGCATTGCTCGCGCCCCTCCTTCACCATTTGGCGCTGGTGCTGTAATATGATGGGCGTCTCCTGTTGCACCATAGCCAACAATTTCTGCATAGATGTGTGCTCCGCGCGCCTTCGCGTGCTCAAGCTCTTCTAATATGATGATGCCAGAACCCTCGCCAATAACAAAACCATCCCGATTCTTATCAAAGGGGCGACTAGCTGTTTTCGGATCTGGGTTAGTTGACAATGCTGTATTTGCACAAAACCCAGCGAGTGACATCTTTGTTATTGGTGCCTCTGCACCACCTGTAATCATTGCAATAGCGTCACCTCGCTGAATCACTTTGAAAGCATCACCAATCGAATTCGTTCCAGTGGCACAGGCAGTCACTGTACATGAATTGACGCCTTTTGCACCCAGCATGATGGAAACTTGACCGGCTGCCATATCAGGTATCAACATTGGCACGAAGAATGGGCTGACCCGACGATAGCCCTTCTCAAGAAAAATTTCATACTGCTTTTCAAAAGTTTCCATACCACCAATTCCTGAACCAATCCATACGCCTATTTGTTCAGCACTAGTTTCATCAATCGTCAGTTTTGCATCTTCAACCGCCATCATTGCTGCCGCAACTGCATACTGGGTAAAGCGATCCATCTTTCGAGCTTCTTTTCTTTCAATAAATTTCTCGACATCGAAATCCTTTAATTCTGCTGCTACTTTAACAGGATAATCATCAGGATTTTGTCTAGTCAACAACCCGACCCCTGATATACCTGAAATGACATTGTCCCAAGTTGTTTTGACATCATTCCCAATTGGTGTCACTGCACCAAGCCCCGTTACAACCACACGTTTCATGCTCGTTCTCCTTTGTGAAAATTTCTTATTTTAAAATTGTAAAGTATAAGTCCTCTAGGTCGTTACTATCTGCCCCACTTTAAGCATATTGCACCCCAAGTAAGTCCGCCACCAAATGCTACTAGCAATAGAACATCGTTGTCTTTGATTTTGCCACTTTCAAAATATTCTGCTAACGCAACTGGAATTGTCGCTGCCGAGGTATTGCCATACTTGTGAATGGTGTAGACCACTTTCTCCTGCGGCAATCCCAATCGCTCTCGAGAGGACTCGATTATGCGAATATTAGCCTGATGTGGAATTAGCAGGTCAATGTCTTCCTTTGTCAAATTGGCTTTCTCTAGCACATTTATACACGAATCCGCCATTTGTCTGACTGCAAATTTAAAGACTTCACGTCCATTCATGACAAGCCCCTCTGGTGCCAAATACAAGTGCCCGCCTCCGCCACCATCAGCTCCTAATTCAAACGAAAGGATTCCTTTTCCATCTGAAACATTACCAATGATTGCTGCGCCTGCACTATCGCCAAATAACACTGCAGTATTACGGTCTTCCCAATTTGTGATTTTCGAAAGTTTCTCTACACCTATCACTAGAATATGCTGATAGATTTTATTTTGAACAAATTGAGCTGCTGTGATCACACCATAGATAAATCCAGTACAAGCAGCGCTTAAATCCATTGCAGCTGCGTTGGTCGCACCTAATCTTTCTTGAATTTGACAAGCAACCGAAGGAAAGCTTCTATCAGGGGTGACGGTGGCAACTAAGATCATGTCAATTTCCGAAACATGAATGCCTGCACTTGCAATTGCTTCCTTTGCAGCTTCATATGCCATGTCAGAGGTATCAATTTCATCGGTTGCCACTCTTCGCTCACTAATACCCGTTCGTGAACGAATCCATTCATCACTTGTATCCATCATCTTTTCTAGATCAGCATTTGTAACAACTTTTTCAGGTATGTACTTTCCCACTCCAATAATTCCAGCATTCATGATTATTTTCCTCCACACTAAACACTTAGTATTAGTACTTGGTGCTAATATTAACATACCTAATCCACTTCCCTCAAGAATAAATGTTTTACAGAAATTAATTTAGTGGTAGAATAAAAATATCGAATCAAAATGAGGTGTAGAAAAATGTATTATCTTTTCACATTTGTTTGGGTCATTATTCTTGTCAATATGGTCAATTATGTAGGCGGAGCAATGCTTGAATCAGGATATAGCTTTCCTTCAGCAACAATCTTTGGTGCAGTCGCCGCAGTGTTTGTAATTATTGCAAGTAAGCTTATCGGGGACGAAAAGACACAAGCAGATCATCATTAAGATGAAGCACATATTGATTTTTTTTCTAAATAATTGATAGAACAAGCAAAGATTAGCAGTCAAACCTTCTTCATGGTTTCCACTGCTAATCTTTGTGTTTTTTTAATTCGGGCACTTTACGACAAAAAATCACCAAGAGACTGAACTCTTGGCGATTAATGCACTACAATAAATATCATGACGAATTCGAACGAAATCAAAATCCTAGACCTTTGGCATATACGTCCATTGGCGATTTCCATTTGTTGCTTCAGGAAATTCATCACCTGCACTCAGCTTAACCTTCTTAGGATTCTTCACCTGACTCCCAGTTTCACCTATTTCAATGTACTCCCCATTATTCGGGGCTTTTTGTCCCGCTTTAAAACGATGTTGCTGACCCAATATATTCACCTCATCATTTTGGATACAATTATTCTTACAAGAAGTCCGCTAGAATATTCACATTTTTCAATATTAAAAAAAGTTGAAATCCATTTGGTGAATTCCAACTTTTTTAGGCTCTATTTATTTATAAAATATATTTAAACTACTAGTCTCTACTGAAATCGAATCATGAAGTATTTCTTTTTCCCTTTTCGAATAATAGTGAATTCGCCACCGAATTTATCTGCCTCAGCGAGTTCATAGGTAGCATCTGTGCACTTATCCCCATTTAAGTAGATGGCACCATTACTAATATCCTCACGAGCTTGGCGCTTCGAAGAAACAATTTGTGAGTTGACTAGCAGTTCAACTAACATATTATCTGCACTTCCAGCCTCATATGTTGGCACATCCTTAAACCCTTGGCGGATTTCATCTATTGACAAGGATTTAATGTCACCACTAAATAAAGCAGCAGTAATTCGTAGCGCCTGTTCCAATGCCTCTTTCCCATGCACAAGCTCCGTCAATTCTTCAGCAAGCGCTTTCTGTGTCGCCCGTCGCTCTGGCTCGGTTGCAACTAGTTCAGCAAATTTCTCTATCTCATCTTTTGTTTTGAATGAATAATACTTCATATATTTAATGATGTCGCGATCGTCAGCATTATACCAGAATTGATAGAACTCATAGGGACTAGTTAATTCACGATTAAGCCAAACTGTTCCGCCTTCAGTCTTACCAAACTTCGTTCCATCAGACTTTGTTACAAGTGGAAACGTCATTGCGAACACTTTGGCACCTGGATTGGTCTTCCGAATGAGCTCATGGCCAGCAGTAATATTCCCCCACTGATCGCTACCGCCAATTTGCAGGCGGCAATCGTAATCTTGGTATAAATTCATGTAATCATATGCTTGTAACACCATATAACTGAATTCGGTAAAAGAAATCCCAGTTTCAAGACGTGACTGCACCACATCTTTTGCAAGCATATAATTAATGTTGAAATTCTTCCCGATGTCTCTTAAGAAAGTGATGATATCAACGCCAGCAGTCCAGTCTAAATTATTGACCATGATTGCCTTGTTCTCACCATTTTCAAAATCCAAAAAGCTTGACAGCTGTGTCTTTATTTTCTCAACATACTCATTGACGGTTTCGCGTGAATTCAAAATGCGCTCTGCTGTTGGTTTTGGGTCACCAATCAGACCAGTTGCGCCTCCTACTAATGGCATTGGTGTATGCCCCGCTAGCTGAAAGCGGCGCAGCATCAAAATCCCTACCAAAGAACCAATATGTAGGCTCATCGCAGTTGGATCAAACCCTAGATAAAGGCGCACATGCTCCTTATTAAAAAGCTCTTCCATTCCCTCTTCATCAGTACATTGATGAATCAATCCTCTATAACGTAGATCTTCTAAAAAATTCATATCAATACCTCGGTTACATTTTACTATTTTTAATCCTTTAAATTTTCACATATGAAAAATGAAAAGTCAATGTACCAGAGTCTTTGACTATGATATAATAATTAAATGTTTAGGCAATTTCTCAATTCTATTACCTAACAATTGCTCTTAATCAGAATTTAAGACAGTCTCTGAATAGAGAGAAATGCATAAGAAAAATGAATTTATAAAGATTATGGGAGTGACTTTTTTGAAGGATAATCTAAGTTTATTCAATAAAGTAAGTAAGAAAATGGCCCCCCTTAGAAAAATCGCAAAGACAAAGAATAATAGAAACCGTTTCCACATGCTCTACCAAGTTTGTTGGAACTTCTTACTTATGTTAATTATTCTTGTAGTTGTTGGTGCTTCTTTTGGACTTGGGGTTGGCGCTGGTTACTTTGCAGCCGTTGTTAAAGAAGATCCTGTTAGACCCAAAGAAGAGCTTGATAAATTATTAAATAACTATGATCAGACCTCTGAAATCTATTTTGCAGGCGATATTCTTCTTGGTAAGATGCGCACTGATTTAGAGCGAGAGATTGTGGCAATTGATCAAGTGTCTGATCTTGTAAAGAATGCTGTTATTGCAACTGAAGATGAGTATTTCTATGAGCACCATGGGGTTGTCCCTAAAGCGATTTCTCGGGCAATATTTCAAGAAGTCACTAATTCCCAGAATTCTTCTGGAGGTAGTACACTCACTCAACAAGTTGTGAAGATGCAAATCCTTACGAATGATGCCTCTTTTGATCGAAAGTTTAAGGAAATACTACTAGCGCAACGTGTTGAGAAATTTTTTACGAAGGATCAAATTCTTGAATCATACTTGAATGTATCTCCTTTCGGCAGAAATTCAAGTGGCAGAAATATCGCTGGTGTACAGACTGCTTCAAAAGGCGTCTTTGATAAACCAGTTAACGAATTAAATATACCACAGGCTGCTTTCATTGCAGGATTACCGAACAGCCCATCAAAATTCACACCCTACAAAAGCTCAGGCGAGTTAAAAACAGATTTATCATTTGGAATTGATCGAATGAAGCTTGTCTTGAAAAGAATGTATGAACACGGCTATATAAGTGAGCAAGAATACAATGATTCAATTGCATATGATATCGTTGCAGATTTCAAGAAACCTGTGCAAGCATCTGGCCTGCCATACCCTTATGTTATGTCCGAGATTGAGAAAAGAGCAATTGATATTTTGATTCCAATTATGGCAACTCAACAAACTTATTCTGCCGAGGATTTACAGAATAACCAAGCCGTTAAGGATGAAATGAGAACCAAAGCCACACTTGAATTAAGAGAAGGCGGCTATAAGATTTATACAACAATTGATAAAGCAATCTATGACAATATGGATAATACAGTCAAGGAATTTAACTTGTTCCAATCTGATCACAAAGTCATGAAGCTTAACCCTGAAACAGGCAAGAAAGAATTAACAACTGAACCTGTTGAATGTGGTGCAGTTATGATTGAGAACGCAACTGGAAAGATCCTTAGCTTTGTTGGTGGTAGAGACTTCAATCGTGAGCAGTTAAATCACGCAACCTCTTCTTACCGTTCAAATGGTTCGACCATGAAACCATTGTTGATTTATGGACCTGCGATGGATATGGGTTACTCTTTCCCAGGAAAACCGTTAATCAATGCACCGATTTCTATTGGAAATTATAGTCCGAGCAACTATGGTGGTGGTAGTTACACTGGTGTTGTTTCCACGCGGGAAGCTTTGAAGAAATCTTACAATGTTCCAGCAGTTCTTCAATATCACCAGATTATTGACCAGAAACCAGCAACCTATTTGCAGAAAATGGGTATTAGTTCCTTACAGCCTGAAGATTTTTCAAACTTAGCTGCAGGGATAGGTGGTCTTTCAAAAGGGGTTACTGTTGAAGAAAATGTGAACGCTTATACAACATTTGCAAACGATGGCAAATTCATTGATGCCTATATGATTGAGAAAATCTTAGATCAAAAGGGAAATGTGATTTTCCAACATCAAGTGAATCCAGTTGATGTGTTCAGCCCTCAAACAGCTTACCTGATGCGTGATGTCATGCAGGATGTCGTTGAAGAAGGTACTGCTTCATCAATACGCTCGAAACTGAAAATGCATTTGAATATGGTCGGGAAAACAGGAACAGGTCAGGATTTCAAAGATGCTTGGTTCGTGGGTGTTACACCAGCAGTTACTTTTGGCACTTGGATGGGCTACGACACGCAGAAGGAAGCAAGTGGCGCACCAAGCTCACTAAACCGTGGCGGTTCTAGCTATAGTCAGCGAAGTCTATCACTTTGGGCAAAGCTTTGTAACTCTGCCTACGATGCAAACCCAGATGTATTTAACCTAGGTCAAAAGTTTAGTGCAAAGCCAGACGGTATTGTAACTTGTGCATATAATGAATTAACAGGTGGTGCTGCTACAAAAGCTGCTACCGCTGCAGGACTGGTAAACTCTGATATCTGCAATGCGAAATTCCCACCACCAAAGAAAGATGAACAATCTGGATCTGTTGTTGAAATAAACGGTAAGACCTATGCAGCTGTTGACTCCACCCCTTCAGAATTTATCAAATCGGGCGGATTAATTATTCCAGAGAAATCTTTTGATGACATGGGTTACCGATATGTAACTAATAAATCGGCTATTACAGCGAAATTCCCACAAGTCACGATTGGCAAAGGAAGCAATGCATTAGCAGATAACGGACCACCTGGAATGGTTACTGGACTATCCGTTAATCTATTAGGTCAAATGACTTGGGGACCTGCACCATCTTCTGATGTTCTCGGTTATCGGGTCTATGGACCAGATGGAAAACGACTGATGAGCGCAAATAGTGGTTCTTACTACATTTCACCATTGGCGGCAACTGGTGTTTACACTGTTAAAGCTGTTGATTTGTATGGACACGAATCAAAAGGTGTAACCTGGACCAAAGCGCCACTGATACCAGAGATACCGTTACCTTCTATTTTCAATTGATGAAGCTGTTGTGATTTGAAATAGCGTATTGACTTAATACATTTACAAAAGGATGAATAATTTTCATCCTTTTTTTTGTGAGTTATTCCGGGTCAGATCCATACATGAAAATAAATACTCTTTATTGATGCATACTATCGTGACAATAGAGATTCGTTTCTTTATAATATGATGGAGGAAAGGAAATGAAATCATGACAAATGAATTAGAACAATTACGAAGCAATCTAGATGATATCAATCACAAGATGTTAGATTTGTTTAGTGAACGTGGTAGAATCGTGCAAGAAATTGGACGTGTGAAGGCCAAACAGGGCTCCAATCGCTATGATCCGGTTCGTGAAAGAAAAATGCTCGACTCCCTTAAGAAAGAGAACAAGGGCCCTTTTGATAACGCAACGATTGAACATATATTTAAGCAAATGTTCCAAGCCTGTTTGGAGCTACAAGGTGAACAATCTGCCAAAGAGCTGTTGGTTTCTCGCAAGCAGCACCCAGAGGACACGATCATCACTGTGAATGGTGAGCAAATCGGCGCTGGAAAGCCTGTTTTTGTATTTGGACCATGCGCAGTAGAAACCTATGAACAAGTAGCGGCAGTTGCCGCCTCTGTCAGCGCCAAAGGTTATAAATTATTACGAGGTGGCGCTTTTAAACCTAGAACATCACCTTATGATTTTCAAGGACTGGGCATTGAGGGATTGAAGATTTTGCGTAAAGTCGCTGACGAATATGGGTTGGCAGTTATCAGTGAGATCACCAGTTCGAGCGATATCAAAGAAGCTGTACCTTACATCGATGTTATTCAAATCGGTGCACGAAACATGCAAAATTTCGACCTGTTAAAAGCAGTGGGTACTGTGAAAAAGCCAATTTTACTGAAACGTGGGCTGTCTGCGACAATTGAAGAATTCATCTTTGCAGCTGAGTACATTATGGCGCACGGCAATGGCGACATCATCCTCTGTGAAAGAGGTATCCGTACCTTTGAACGAGCAACCAGAAACACGCTAGACATTACATCGGTGCCGATACTCAAGCAAGAGACACACTTGCCTGTATTTGTGGATGTTGTCCACTCAACAGGACGCCGTGATTTGCTATTGCCTGCAGCCAAAGCAGCACTGGCAATAGGTGCTGATGGAGTGATGGCTGAAGTGCATCCCGACCCAGCAGTTGCGCTTTCAGATGCTTCACAACAAATGGACTTAGAGCAATTTGATCAATTTGTGAATGGGATTAGAAGCTTTATGAAGGAATATCAGCAAGTGTAGGAGCATTTCTTGAAATTTAAAATTAAGCAAAATCCACATCCTAATTTATACGAGCAAAAAAAATACTAGCGAAATCAATCGAAATGATTTTCTCTAGTATTTTAATTTTGATTAAATCTGAACCCTTTTCAATTCCTATTTCACAGGTACAACCGAACCGCCGTATTCCTTGATAATCCAGTCTTGAATTTCTTTGGAGTGCAGCACATCTACTAGTGTTTTGATTTTCTCAGTCTTTTCATCGCCAGTACGAACAGCAACAATGTTTACATAAGGTGATTCATTGCCTTCAATAGCAATCGAGTCCTTCATTGGATTAATGCCTACTGATAATGCAAAGTTAGAATTGATCGCAACTGCGTCTCCCTCATTATTGTTATAGGCTTGTGGAAGAAATTCAGGTGTGAAATCTGCTTTAAATTCAAAATTCTTTGGATTGTCAACAATATCACTTAGTTGTGCTGAGGTCTTATCAATTCCGCTCTTAAGCTTGATTAATCCTTCTTTTTCAAATAATGATAGTACGCGACCATGATCTGAGGTTGAATTACTTATTAAGATTTTCGCATCGTTTGGTAGGTCCTTCAAGCTCTTATATTTCTTAGAATAGATACCAAGTGGCTCAATATGAATTGCTCCTGCATTGGTGAATTTGAAATTATTTTCTTTTACTTGTTGATCGAAGTATGGGATATGTTGAAAATAGTTTGCGTCTAAATCCTTTTCTTCTAATGCTGTATTTGGTGTCTTATAATCGTTGAAAACTTTTATTTCTAGTTCGATACCTTTTTCCTTCAAAATAGGTTTTGCTTGTTCTAATATTTGAGCGTGAGGCACACTTGTTGCACCCACAACTAATTTCTTGCTATCTGTTTTGTCATCATTTCCACATGCAGCGAGTCCTAATGTTAGTACAATACCGATTATAATTAATAAAACTTTTTTCATTTGAATTTCCCCTTTTAATTAATTTATTTGTGGTAACTATCGTTTATCTGTTTTTCTTGTAAAGTAGTTTCCAAACATTTGAATAATAAAAACAATGATGAGTATAGCAATTGTTGATACGATTATAATGTCCGATTTATTATTTTGATATCCCCACACATAAGCAAGATTTCCTAAACCGCCTGCACCAATGACGCCTGCCATTGCTGTGAAGCTAACCAGCGAGATAGCGGTTACTGTGATTCCTGAGATCAGTGCTGGTAGTGATTCTGGGATGAGTACCTTACGAATGATCTGCCAAGTAGATGCACCCATTGCTTGTGCAGCTTCTATTACACCTTTATCGATCTCCCGTAAGCCGATTTCTACTAATCTAGCATAGAATGGCGCAGTTCCGAATACAAGAGCTGGTAATGCACCATTTTCACCAATCATTGTGCCAAAGATCGCCTTGGTAAATCCAATGAGTAGCACAACCAATATGATAAAAGGAATCGAACGGAATATGTTGACTACTGCACCTACAATAATGTAAATCCATTTGTTCTCCCACAGACTTCCTTTCGATGTGAGGAAAAGCAGTAACCCAAGTGATACACCGAGGATGAATGAAGCCACTACTGAGATACCTGTCATATACAACGTTTCCAAAGTGGCTTCGCCAACTTTATCCCACACGACATTTGGAAAGAGTTCTTTCATGTTACAACCTCCGTTCCAACTTCATTCTCATGGAGGAATACCAGCCCACGTTCTATTTCTTTTTCATCACCGTTCAAGTGGATGAAAAGCGATCCAACTGAACCCTTTTGTGTCTGCGAGATTTTTCCCTGCAGGATATTTACATCCATTTGGAAATCTCGGATCAATTGAGACAGAATTGGCGATTCTGCTGATTCTCCTATAAAAGTCAATCGGATTACTTTGCCTGTCGGATGCTTTTTCAATAAGTGTTTCAATGTTTCTCTAGTATCATCTTGGCTTTCTACCTGTTGCACGAAACGTCTTGTAACATCCTGTTGAGGATTCTTGAAGATATCTAGAACATCCCCAACTTCTACTACTCTGCCCTGTTCCATGACAGCAACGCGATGACAAATTTTTCGAATGACATGCATTTCATGTGTTATGAGTACGATAGTGAGCTTAAGTTTCTGATTGATTTCAACAAGCAAATCCAAGATAGCGTCCGTTGTTTCAGGATCGAGTGCAGACGTTGCTTCGTCACATAGTAACACCTTTGGATTATTTGCAAGCGACCTTGCAATACCAACTCGCTGTTTCTGTCCGCCACTCAGTTCAGAAGGGTAGACATCCCCTTTGCCCTCAAGCCCTACAAGCTGGATCAACTCGTTCACGCGTTTATTTCTCTCGCTTGCACGAACACCTGCAATCTCAAGTGGAAATGCGATATTCTCTCGGACTGTACGTGACCAAAGAATATTGAAGTGCTGAAAAATCATGCCGATCTCTTGGCGAACCTTTCTCAAGCCATTTCCTTTCAATTTCGAAAGATTATGTCCCGCCACTTCAACGATTCCTGTAGTTGGCTGCTCTAGACCGTTAAGCATTCTGATTAAAGTACTTTTCCCTGCACCACTGTAGCCAATTACGCCAAATATCTCTCCTTCTGATACTTCAAGGGATGCGCGATCAACAGCTGTAATGACTCTCTGGCTAGAATCCTTAAACACTTTGCTAACATCTTGAATGCTTATCACGATTATCACCTCTCCCCTTGACCGTTTTTATAAAAATTCTGAACTAATTGTGACCACCCGGATTTCTAATCCTGCTCCCTGCCATTTCAATTTAATAATTTCAGGAAACAGGATAAATCACAATTAGCATTTTTTTCTTAAAAGAAAAAACCTTTCAGCACAAAATGAGCAGAAAGGTTTAGATCTAATGATCCTAATCCTTTCTCTCATCTCTCAGTTCACTTGTGAACTGTGTGAATTGGCACCGTGTCAACTAAATGAAAGTTGCTGGTTGCCGGGCGTCGTAGGGCACATCCCTCGGCCACTCTTGATAAGAGCTAGATAGGTTATATTCAGTTAAGTTATTGACGATAATATCATGTACAGTTTGGGTTGTCAAATGATTTTTCGGAAAAATTTTTATGTTTAATTTTCCAGGAATCATGGTAATCTTGCCTTGAAACGAGCTAAATTTAATCATGTGAGTTCCTTGTATTTGAAAACAAGTGCCTTTCAAATGCAAAACAGGACTTGAATCAACATGTCATTGCAGTAATAATCTCGTCTCTTTTTGCGTGATAAAAAATTGAATATTACTGTATCCAATCCTCTTCACATAAACCTGTACCGTAAGGCACAATCGCTTCGGAAAACGAAGACATAACCGCTGCTCGGCTTGTTTCCATGAGAGATTCAACTTCCAACTCTATTCTTACTTGGCTAAGAAAAAAAAATGAAGGTAACCACCACTTTATTTCTTTAAGCTACAAACTTTGTGCTAATTCCTAGAATGCCAAGAAGTGAAACTGTTATCAAAAAGGTGTTTCAGTGGGTATCCAAAGAGTATTTCACACTCCAGGATGCTCACATTTTGCGTTTTAAAGCTCGATTTCAACGAAGATGTTCAGCTGTGCGAGAATCATATCCCAGCCTCTGTAACGCATCTTCCACTTCTCCTGTATCTTCTCTGAAGCCAAGTATAGCATTTTGAGCAAGCTCTGCTCAGTGGGAAATACTGCCTTGGTCTTAGTCACCTTGCGGAACTGACGATGCAAAGCCTCAATCGCATTGGTGGTGTAGATGATCTTTCTGATTTCTGGCGGGTAAGCAAAGAAAGT
>JAVBKB010000133.1:0-4245 GCA_031554275.1 Caryophanales bacterium
CTGGCTACGCTCTGATCCAAATACAACTCTTGTAAAGCAATTTGATTTAAATTCATTTCTTCTCCCCCCTCTATATTGTTTTCTCTTTCACAACTGAAAATCGAAAGCCCTTCTACATGGCCATCACTTTCCCTTTGCTTGAAAAGATCGAGCAGAATCTCTTCGGTTGCCATTTTGCAAAATAAATGTGGCTGCCCCTTATCTATCTTTTAAAACAGCTAAAGGAGAGATGATTATTTTCATCTACCCTGTACCTATTTCAAATACCTGCATGACATTTTTTTCTGGGGTCATATTGTACAATTAAGATAGTCGAAGTTTTTACCGTGATACGATTTTATCGTATCAATTAAGCAAAAAAAAAAATATCTTTCAACAATTCCATTTAATCTTGTTCACTAAATCTAGTATAATACGTAAATATCGTATCGTCAATAGGTTCTCCTTGATTTTTCAATATTTTTACGATAGAATCGAATCGTAAATATTGAATAAGGAGTTTTTACGATGAACCCTAATGTTGAGCACACAAAAATTATCGCGTCAAATATTAAGAAGTTTTTACAAGTACACAAAATGCATCAAAAAGAATTAGCTAAGAAAGTTGGGATTTCCCCTTCTACACTTTCTGATTACTTAAACTTACGCGCTAAGCCGTCGCACAGTGTTGTCCAAAAGATCGCTGAGGTCTTTGATGTTGAGAAGAGTGACATCGATACGACTTATAAATCCGAGAAAACCGTAGAAGATCGTAAGGAAAGGGATATTGCCAAACGTGTTGACCAATTAAGGTTGGATCTTGAAACAGCGGATGCGTTAGCATTTATGGGAGAGCCCCTCAGCAATGAGGCCAAAGAGTCACTAATGAGTGCACTAGAATTCGTTGTTCGACAAACAAACGAGGTAAATAAGAAATACATTCCAAAAAAGCATCGAGATGAGTAAATAGTTGAAAGGGTTGAGAAAATGCAGGATCGGATGATGACAAAAGTGAGGGATCTCGCTAGAAAATATCTAACAACAAATCCTTTTGAGATCGCTAAATCTCTCAATATTTTTGTGCATGAATTCGACTTGCACAAGGAAATTAGTGGCTTCTACATGTGTGAACGACGCAACAAGTTTATTATCCTGAATTCAAATCTTGAGGAGCATGAAATGAACTTTGTTTGTGCACATGAATTAGGACATGCCATTTTTCATCCTGACACCAATTACACCTTTTTAAAAATGAATACACTCTACCCACTTGGGAAATTGGAGAAAGAAGCCAATCAGTTTGCAGTTGCTTTACTGCAATTGGATTATGAAAGTAAGAATGACTACTTGTGTGAAACAGCTGAAGAATACTGTATCAGAAGCAACATTCCCAAAGAAATGCGTGAGCTTTTGCGAAAGAAAAAGGATGAAGATTCCTCAGATTGAAATAGGTCTTGAAGCCAAAAAAATCCGCATTCTATGAATGAGGATTTTTTTTTAAGTTATACTAGTCTAATGTATACAATGCAGGGATTGTTTCCCAAGACTTGTTGTTCATTTGGATACCTTAGTGGAAACAGGTAACGATGACATACATTTTTTCAGGAGGTAAGAATTCATGTTTAAGCTAGCAACATCAAGATATTTAACATGGATTATCGTAAGTGGAGTAAATACTCCAGTCAAGCAATTTCGTGTTAATAAGCGTTTGCTAGTAGTCGTGGCATGCGTGGCGGCACTGGCTTTCTTGAGTGCTCTAACACTAGGTATCGTTCAGTCGTTTCGCATTCAGCATTTGCAAAAAAATCATCAGTTAGCTGAAGCAAAAAAGGCGCAATTAGATCTGCAATATCAGATCGATGAGCAAAACAAACTGCTTGAAGCGATGTCAGAAAAATCTGTCCAAATGCAGTCACAATTAAGTCAAGTGGAGACTTGGAAGCAGCAATTACAGGACATCTTAAAAAAATTGAAAACAGAAAAAATCTCCATTAAAATGACTGATGTCAATGTGCAAGCAAGTCATGAGAGTAGCGAGAACATACCGCAATCTCAGGAAACCTTTACACATCAAGTAAGTTCCGCTGCAACAAGTCAAAAGAATACTAAATGGCAGAAGGTTTCCTCGCAACTTCAAGCAATTGAGGACAGTTGGGATCAATTAAGTCAACAAATTCCAATCTTATTATCGAATTGTGATAATCAAATTGTGAAGTATGCACATATGCCAACCCTTTGGCCCACTGATTGTCAAAAGATAAACTCTCGGTTTGGTATACGATCTGACCCCTTTTACAAAAAAACAGCATTTCATGCTGGGCTAGACATAGATGGTCAAATCGGCGACCCAGTTTATGCGGCTGCTACTGGAGTTATAAAAGATGTTGGTTATGATAAGAAAAAGGGAAACTACGTAGTTATTAACCATCAAAACGGCTTAACAACCCATTACTTCCACCTTTCAAAGAATATTTCCAAGAAGGGTGATGCTATTGCTAAGGGGCAGGTGATAGCAAAGCTAGGTTCAACGGGGAGAAGTACTGGCGCTCATTTGCACTTCGAAGTTCGGAAGAACAACCAACATCAGAATCCAGAATTATTTTTACAACAAATCGATTAATTGGAGGAAGTATCATGTTAAAAAAATCAAAATCTCTTCAGGGTGATACGACTATGGATACCATTATAGGCACACATACACAAATTGAAGGCAATATACATAGTGTCGGAAACTTAAGAATCGAAGGGAAAATCAAAGGAAGTATTCGATGCGAAGCTGATATCTATATCGGTACATATGGATGCGTTCACTCTAACATCTTTGCTGGTAATGTGATAATCGCTGGGGAAGTCTTTGGTGATGTAAAAGCAGTGGATCATATCACGATAGAACCAACTGGCAAGCTGACTGGAAATATTGAAAGCCCTAGACTGATTTTCAAGGAGGGTGGAGAATTTAACGGTACAAGTAGTATGAAACTCAAATCTATCGCGGTAGATAGTGACTCAAAGGACGACTCCGCTGAAAGTCCATCTTATCAAGAAGCAATTTCAAATGTCGTTCAAGGAGCAATGGGTCAAATGCTAAAGGGTCAAGCTGATACAACAAATGATGCTTCCGCCGAGAGTGTAGCTGGAAAAGTTGTTTGATTGCGCTGGACAATTGGTCTAATGTCGACAAGAAATATGTTCGAGATGAAAGGGATTTCCTTCTCCTAACGTTTTTCATAAGAAATCAACACTCATTTGCTCAACACGAAGTTGTTCCGCTCTCTTAACGTTTTTAAGGGAATCAACAAAACGCCTCTCCTAGTTGGATTGGCGTTTTTATTTTGAATCGGTATTATTCATCCTTTGATTACCAAAACAGGGCATGAAGCGCTACTAATTACTTCTTTGCTAACACTTCCAATCAATGCACTAGTAATTCTGCCTTTCCCGGTTCGACCAATGACAATCAGATCGTATTCATGCATCTTTGCGTAATTAGTAATGATGGTTGCCGGATCGGCGCCTTCAACTGTTTGCGTTTCGTATGGAATGTTTTGTTCTTGAAGAAGTTTAATTGCAGAATTTAGAACCTTTTCGTTCTCTGCATCATAGAGGGATTCTAATCTAATATTATAGAACGATTCTTGAACTGCAATAATTTGTTTTACATGGAGAATCATAATTTTCTCACAGTTAATTGCTTTCCCTAGTTTAACCGTATGTTCGAGTGCTTTTGAAGCGGGCACTGATGAATCAAATGCCAACAAGATTTTCTTGTACATATAAATCATCTCCTTAGTTTTGAAAGTTCAAAACAAACGAATACCAGAAACATTTTTAAGAATTTATCCTAATCATAACCCGCACCTCCCCATGTAATGGTTTAGGAACATCGGTTACAATGTTGCTAATATCTTTATACTAAGTGACAATTCATAAATTGCATGACCAATCTTTCAACTACATTATAGCAAAAAGTCGTTCCTTGTGCTTTTGTTTCTTATCCGAACTATCCATAAATGAATACGGGATTATCCTGATTACCGATTAAAATAGTGACTGATTTGACCGGAATTTTTTCATCTCGCGCGGCAAAAAATGCTTAAATATCTAGATATTTAAGCACTTTTTTAACAAAGCGAGATGGAAAATTACCACAAAGCATTCGCTATCTTAATCGGTAATCAGGATTAGCTACATAAAAATTACCTACCGTCAAAATAGTTCATAATTAAATCCACATGTAGCAGACAAAATCCTACAGCAGTTCCATCA
>JAVBKB010000058.1:0-2955 GCA_031554275.1 Caryophanales bacterium
CGTGTATACTCCAAATTGGATCATCACGCTTATTGCCTCATAACTTGTCATAATGCTCAACTCCTTTCGAAAGATTTTTCCTCCTTTCGATCAAAGTTCAGCCAATCGCCCTCTAAGCCTACTAGTATCCATTCTACAAATCTAAGTTCATTTTGTCCATAAGTTTTTCGTTCTACAATGAATTTAACGTCACACATTTTCTGACATGGAGTAAAAGTGGCGAATTAGCCATAAAACCGCCCAAAAAACACACAAATCAAAAAAGTACCAAGAGCCATAAGCCCTTGGTACTACTACGTTTATACCGATGGTCGGGGTCGAACCGACACTCCTCACGGAACACGATTTTGAGAATTTTTAGTATGTAGCAAGGTTTCCATAATAAGCATGAATAGATGAATATTTTCTGGGATTTAGCATCAACAACACCTTCTTTCTCTATTTCGGAGTACAGAAGGAGTATGGTATTTTATAGTCTAAACCAAAAAAATTCTCATAATATTTTTTATTGAAACTCAAATGTTGAATCCCTGTCAAATCCAAATATATGACTTTTTAATCGTTGTTTATTACGTTCGTCACTAAAGAAAATGAATGCCGCTATCAATTTCGTCCACCCTTTTTTGTCTCGAACCGAGCTGGACATCCCTAACTCTTTTCCGATTTTTTCTAATTCGATTCCGTAAAATCCTTCTAAATCTGGTGAATGTACAACAAGTTTAATCTCATTAGCACAATTTTTCTCCTCAAGGTGCTTAGTTATAGCAATTGGATGTTTTAGGTGAATTACTCCATTTCTTTCACGAATATCATCATCAATTATTACAATCACTTCTTTATTTAATCTATTGAATAAATCAACAAAAAAAGGAATAAACGCTTTACCATTTGCATTAAAAATTTCTATCGAATTCTCAAAATCGTTCTTTATTGAAGATAGTGTTACAATGTCTGAAATTCCTTCAACGATGACTATCTTTTTATAAAATAAACACCTGTAGAATTCTTCACTTTTTAGAGTCTGTTCTACAAAGTTATCAAATGCACGAGGAACATCTGGTAAATCCAATTTATATTTAATTGATGCGTCGATTTCTATTTTGTGAGAATTTCTTATTTTTTCAACGTTAGATGATGCCGAATGATATATTTTTTTTATTTCATCGTCTAAAACAATAAATTGACTATGAGAATTAAAGAGAATTACGTCTTCCAAGCTAGTCTTCAAAATATTAAGTAGTCGAGAATTATGTGTCGCAACTCTCACAATAAAATTGTTATTTATTAATAAACGGAAGAATTCAGCTATAACCTTCAAGAACTCTTCATCCATAAAATTTTCTGGCTCATCAAAATAAATGATCCTTATATTATTTAAATTATAGCTTGTAAATACGGTCATAATGCTAAAAAGCTTATTTTGTCCCTTTGATTTTTTCTGAAAGTGACTTAGCTTTCTAATGATTTTATTACAAAATAAGATCACATTTAATGAATTGGAGGATATTTCTTCTTGTTCCGTATTTCTAATTGATTGACCTCGTAAGGCTTCATTTGTGTAGTTATAAATTTTTTTTTCAAAGTTAATGGATACCCTATTCATATGTTTTGGAATAAAAGGCATACCGTCTTCGGTAATCATGAAGGCTTGATGACGTTCCTCCTTTAATGCTTCATTTAACGCATGAGTTTTTCCTGAACCATTCATACCGATTAAAAACATCAATGCTCTTGAATAATCATTTATCTGATTCATTTTTATACTCCATTTGGATTGCGTGGCAATATTTTTGATAAATATTGTTTAAATCCGTAATATCTATACTCGAGTCTTTATCTTCTCTAATATTTATTAATTGCTCAGCTTCTTTTGATACTAAGCTATATTGCTCTAATTTAATATCAGTAAGACTCTCTATTTTTAGAATAAAACCTCGTAAGTCTGACTTATTCTTTGGCAAAACAAATGATAGACCGAGATCAATCGCCCTGTTAAAGTCTCTTTCTCTTATCAGATTAGCAAGTTTATAGTCCGGTGTTAATTTTTTATCCCAATTCCAATCAGCATCGAGCTGCATTGCAAACATCGCTGGACTGAAATATTTACCCTTTGTGTCTGGGATAAAATTATACTGATCAATTTTATCTTTAAATGCTGAAGGCAGTTTGTTATATTCAGCTTCCCAAAATACAACTTTATCTCCTAAAACATCTATTAAATAACTATTTTCTATATTACTTTTATCAAACATCTGAAGATCATACAAGTAATAAAAACGCATGAGTGTATCAATTATCTCTGGCTTAAAACAAACAAATCCTTCTGTACTATCACCATTGAAATGATTCGGGTTATGTTCCCTAGGTTCTACTTTATGTAGGTCAATTACTTGTATTCTTCTGATTATTTCTTTTCTTTCCTTTTTAGGTAACGATATCTTGACGCTTCCAAGGATATAGAGGCTATTCTCATCTTTATCATCTCTAATAAATGCGTCAGTCAATTGATTCAGATCATATTTTGTTGTTTTAAAATGATTGTCATGTGTTCGATATTCAAATTCCGCTACAAGTTCAAAATTAGAATCAACAATGCTTTCTGGCTCATTCACATAATTTTTAAACACCTTTTCTAGAACAAGTAATTTAGTTTCACTCGTAGATTTTAATACTGGTAAACCTTGTAAGGTTGAGTACTCATCATTAAAATATGCATTTACTAAATCTGTATTATTGTATTCAAACTCACTAATTTCATCGGATAACAAAAGTGGATTTAGTTGATATAAATTTCTTGACTTATACTTTCTGTTGACAATCACATTGTGTATGAAGGCTTCACTAGGGTTGTTTTCATTCGGTTCAGGTAGACCAAACTCCATATTATTTATCAGCCAAGTTTCTTTTATTTTAATGGTTTGGTGCTTTATAACTAATTTTAAATAAAAATCTTCC
>JAVBKB010000085.1:0-7993 GCA_031554275.1 Caryophanales bacterium
ATGAAAAATGCTGCACTCCAGAGAAATCCAAACACTGCATAAGTAAACGGGTTAAAACTTTTTGCAAAATGAATAGTGAATGGATACCAGCCAATGGCAAAGAGGACATAAATAATCCAAGGGTGACCAGTAGCAAAGAATAAATTCAGTAATAAATAGTACAAAATCACAGCACCACTGAGACCAAAGGCGAATTTCCGGTTCCCAAACATCCGCGGTTTAATGACAGCCATTGGCCAAATGATGGCAGGTGGCACAGTGAAAAATACCCATGGATAGTCTGAATTAAATACATTAACAATAGTTAAAAAGGCGAGTGTATAGAGACTAGCAACAATTGTGAAACGATTTAACTGACTCCCTGAATGGTTCACTGTCTTCTCCCCTTTCGCCAGTTACCAAAGAAAAATAATCCTAGCGGCCACCAAAGAATGGCGAAAATCGGATAGACGACCCAGATCACATCGGGCGTGTAATAAAAATTTACAAAACTAAGTAGTGCAATGATACTAAGACTCCCAAAGACTGAAAACATTAGCGCATTTTTAGAATATTGGTCTGGATTATGATCCCCAGTTTCTTCACGCAACCCGGTCAATATTTCATCCATATTGCCGAAGTCAACAATTGCCTTATTCATAGCATCTTCAAAAGCCTTTCCTCTGCCCATTAAATCTTCAGTTGCATCCGCAAACCGTTGCTTAATGTCATCCATTACTTCTGTCTTCTTCAGACAGTCTGGAATATCTTTGAATCCTGCTTCAACATAACGATTAATGCGGTCCATTTCATGATTGTTCAGTGTCATTTTGTTTCTCCTCCAAAAATAAATTAATAATTTTCTTCATTTCTTGCCATTCTGCCATTTCCCTCGCTAAAACGGTTTTCCCGTTTGTCGTGATGTGATAGTAACGGCGCTTACTGCCATTGCTGACTTCCCCTTGATACGATGAGATCAGCTCTTGCTTCTGCAATCGCTGCAATACCGCATATAAAGTAGCTTCTTTAATCTCGAGCTTCTGCTCAGTCCGCATACTAATCTCACTAAATAGTTCATAACCATAGCGATCATGTTCATTAATTAAGCGCAAGAGGATTGCTTCCATATGTCTACTGGATAGCACTGCTACCACCTCCCAATCATCTTTCATATTTCCTTCACTGACTATTCTATCTTATACAACTATACACAATAGAGTTCTATATAATATAGTTCTATCTAATATAGTAATATTATCATGTGGATCTGCTACTGTCAACAGGTAGCAAAAAAACAACCAAACCCTAGATGAACTAGGTTAAACCGCTTCCTATCACACCTAGCACTCAGCCATAGCCCAGCTAAGACTTCCTAACACATAATCACTAAGCACATTCTAGCCTTTACAGCTAATCTCAGGTCCGTGCCTCCCCCTGCAGAAAATACCAAAAAGGAGTAAATTTCTTTAACAGGTTTTTTATTTGTTGGAAACGATTATCAAATAGTCAGATTTCTTTCTTACCTATCACCTAATTACAATCGTTAAAGCCATTTTTTTCAGTAATATTTTTTTATTATTTTATAAACCCCATCAATACTACGCTTGTGTTCCCCCCCTCCCACACTTGAACTATTATGTAATAATTTTCTCTTGAATTTCTCTATCATATTGATATAATTCTAAACAGAAAGGAGTGATAACAATGATTACTCAATGGCTAAGAAATAATACAGTAGCTGCAGGAATACTTGCAGTGATTCGTATTTATTGGGGATACAGCTGGCTTACAGCGGGATTCCACAAGATTAACGATGGTTTCGATGCAACTGGTTACTTAACAGGTGCTATTGCAAACCCTGTTGCAGGTCCAGATGGCGTAGTCTATCAAGGGTACGTAAGCTTCCTAGAGAACTTTGCGCTACCTCACGTAGAAATCTTTAATGTACTTGTCCCATGGGGTGAGTTCTTAGTTGGTTTAGGACTAATTCTAGGTTGCTTAACAACACTAGCAGCATTTTTCGGTTTGTTCATGAATTTCGCATTCTTATTATCTGGCGCAATCTCTCACATCCCAACTGATATCATCATGGGCGTGATTATCCTTACTGCTGGATACAATGCAGGAAAATTTGGTCTAGATCGTTTTGTAATCCCATATTTCCACAAATTAGTTGGAGATATAAAGAAAAAGCCGGAAAAGCAGACGAAGGCTACAGCTTAGCCTCGCCGGACGGCACACTACACCAAACCATCCTTTCGGGGATGGTTTTTTATTTCATTGCATAATAAGCATATTCTGCACAATAAACCTGATCGAAGCTTATCAAACAAAGCTTTTTTTCTGTAAGAATTAACATCCTTTCAACAAGATACCTCTAGTCAGTTCCGTACCCCTCACGCGATTCGTGCATATCGTATAGTACTACCTATTCTTGAATAAGTTAGTTACAACAACATGCACGTCAATCCGCAAGTGAAGGGATGAGCGCCGTGGATGGACAAAAGAGGTTCGTTAAAGGGCTCCTATGGGGGCTCGGTCTGACAATTCCTATTTGGGTGATCATCATCTCCCTAATTAAATTCTTTAGTCAGTTATTTTAGTGATACAAACAAAGAAAAAGTGGTACAGCCTTGTTGAGCCACAAATAAACTGCCCAGTAAAAACCAGACAGTTGTCTACTTTCACAGGGCAGTTCAAGGCTATTTTGCTTTTTCATTTGTACAATTTGAGGGAGATTTTCACAGTTCAAATCATCATCCTGGCAACGGAGCAAATGCGATTTATTCAGTGGTTTTGCTTTCCTGATTACCACTGCTAGATGGTTGTTCGGCTACAGCCTGCTCTTCTAGGTTACTGACATTGCTATCATTTGTTACGCCCGTTGTGTTTGAATCAGCATTACCCGTCACACCACTTTGATTGACCGCCGGCTCACTACTAGTCGCCTGATCAAGTTCTAGATGTGCCCGCATCGCGTTAGAAACTCGCTCGCGGTCTTCCTCAGCTACAACCTGCATTGAAACACCCTCTATCGTTTCTCCAGTAGCATTAAGGTCCAGCACTTCCGTATGATCTAAGCAATCAAGATAGGTTCTTTGTAGCCCAATCATTTGTTCCACTGTTAGATTAGTCCGTACATCATCGCCAACAACCTCAAGTACATCTTGGAATTGGAATAGCACTTCTGGACTCTTCGCCTTATCTTTCAATGCCGC
Organism: Caryophanales bacterium; assembly: GCA_031554275.1. GTDB lineage: Bacteria > Bacillota > Bacilli > JARBTR01 > JARBTR01 > JAVBKB01. The sequence continues at coordinate 3,198 of JAVBKB010000085.1, forward strand.
GAGCACCTGACGTTGTCTTTTCTGACGACCAAAGTCACCTTCAGGGTCTTGCTTTCTCATCCGGCAATAAGCTAATGCTTCCTCGCCGTTTAGGGTAATTGGTCCTTGTTCAAAGTGAAACTGATCTGCATCGAATGCAAACGCATTATCAACTGTCACACCACCAAAAGCATCAATCAGTTTTGTGAATCCGGTAAAGTTTGTCGTCACGAAGAAATCAATTGGCACATTGAGGAACTGTTCAACGGTTCTTACGGTCATTTCTTCACTGCCATGCATATAGGCAGAATTTATCTTCGTTGTCGCTGTTGATTCATACCCCGCGAGTTCAACTTGTGTATCACGCGGAATGCTAACAAGCTTTGAATCACCAGTATGGGGATTAATTGTAAAAAGCATCAGTACATCTGCACGACCTTCATTCACTTTGGCATCAACCCCCATTAGTAACACGCTGATCGGTTCTTCTCGCTCAATAATATCATCCGTTCCCTCTGTTTCCGGTCGTAATTCCGTCTCATTAATTGCCACATGCGTTTTTTCTAGTGATTTATTGGCAATCAATACCGCATAAATGACGATTCCACTAGCAAATAAAAATAGGACCATCAACACAACAAGTGCTGGTTTCAGCCATGTTCGCTTCTCCGACCTCTTCAACTTCTTTGATTTTCTAACTAAATCTGTATGCATTTTATGATCAGTCATAGTCAGTTCATCTCCTCAAAGCATCGTGTATTTCACAAATAAACCCTCACAGGCATCCTTGTTTCGATTATTTCCTACGTCAAAAGCAGCCTTGATTTCATCTAATGGTGTTTCCGCAGTATACGTAAATCTAGTAGAACTTCCATGGTGGTAACCCCCTTACTTACTTGTCTCTGACAAGGATTTAGGTGATTTGCACTACGCCTCAGAACGAGACGATAACAATAGAAACTACCTCTATATCAAATTTATGTCACGATCAGACTGCTAATAAACTGCTATTCTAGAATTATATTTTTGGGTTCACAATTTAGTTTGACGATAAATTTAGAAAAAGTCAACAGCTTATTGTTCCAATAAATAGAACATATTTCCTGTATATTACTTAAGAGATCGTGCTTTCTTGCCTATTCAGATAGATGTTAATGACAGTACCATTTGATTCACTTCACAGCTTACTCAGCACATGGCCTGTGATGATAAATGACAACAAGTTTCCATTCACAAGTCAACTACAAGCGTAACACTGATGATTTTGCCGAGATCAACAGACATGGGAAATTGATCATTCTGCAACCTGACTGTGAGTTACATCGATAAGTAAACTAGTCACTATAAGTGATTGGTGGACACGAGTGTCTTTGTTTTGATTATTCCGATATGCCTTTATGATTCTGGCAGAAAACTTTTTTTCAAGGAGAGCGTTCTGTTTTCTGTAGTTGAAAGGTGAGCGTAATCATATATAATAGAAGGAGACATTTATTTCGGGGGACATTATGAATATTGGCCAGAAGATCAAAAGATTACGCCAAGAAAAGAATTTAACACAAGATGAACTTGCTAGCAGATGTGAATTGTCAAAGGGATTTATTTCGCAACTTGAACGCGACCTGACTTCCCCATCCTTGACAACACTTGATAATATTTTAGAATGCCTAGGTACCAGCTTGAAAGATTTCTTCAACGATTATATGGATGAGCGTGTTGTCTTCACACCAAACGATTTCTATGTGGCAAAGGATGAAGAGTTACACTATAGCTTGGAGTGGATTGTACCAAATGCACAGAAGAATCTCATGGAACCCATTTTGCTTACGATTGAGGCAGGGGGTCAGTATAAAGAAGAAAGCGCGCATTTTGGTGAAGAATTTGGTTATGTGTTGCAAGGCAGCATCACTATTCATCTAGGGAATAAGAAGTACAAAGCACGAAAAGGTGACTCGTTTTCCTACAATGCAAATGTCGATCATTACATTGAAAACGCTGGGAAAACGCTAGCAAAAGTACTTTGGGTGTCTTCACCACCTTCATTCTAAGAGAAATTAAGTCCCCCTCACATCTAACCAGTATGCCTTTATGACAAAGGCGGACAAGATGTGAGGTTTTTTCATGACTAAGCTACCTATAAAATGTCCAAACACATTAGAACTAGCTATTTAGAGCGTGAAGCTACTGAGTGAGATTAATTTATTGAGTGGTTTGTTCATACAGCTTCAGGAGACTGCTGTTAATCGGTATCTGTTTGCGGCAATCTAACTTGAACGATTCTATTAGCAGCGTATACGAGGCTTATTAGGAGAGGGGTGGTCCCGGTGGATAACCAACAGAAGATGAAACTTGCAAGCCAATAAGGACTGCTCAGCGATCACCTCTGCAAAGAGTCATTCTGATTTACTTTAACCGCTATGTACACAGAGACAGCTTGCTGACGCAAAGAGTGGTAACTGGCAGGATGCTCGTAGATTTAGGGCTTTCGAGCAACCTTATTTATTTGCCGACTAAGCGTATAAACAAGGAGGAGATCATATGACGATACTACAATGTCAAAACGTTTGTTTCTCAAATGGCACAGCGACCATTTTACAAAACGTTGCGTTTACTATTCAAAAAGGAGACCGAATTGGGCTGATTGGGCGGAACGGGAAAGGCAAATCAACTTTATTACAAATTCTATCAGGGCAAATAGCACTAACCACAGGACAGGTGGCGCGTGTGCTACCGACTACGGATTGGTGCTTCATTAGGCAGGACTTTGAATTCAGCAATCTGAGAGTCTCTGACTATCTTGAAAGTATCACACCGAATTACCTTAATGCCAAGCGAGCCGTCGATTTCGCTAATAGGCAGTTGCAAGCAAATGTTGATTCGGCAGAGGCACTGGCAGCGTTTACTGAAGCCTACGATCACTTTTTAGCCATTGATGGGTATGGAATTGAGCAAAAACTGGAACAAGCGTTAGCCACTTTAGGGCTCACAAAGGCGCATTGGCAGATGCCAATTGCTGCGCTTAGTGGCGGTGAAAAAACACGATTGCAACTGACGCAATTACTTATCGCTCCCACTTCATTCATCCTACTTGATGAACCAACAAATCATCTTGACGATGAAGGCATAGATTGGCTCATCAAATGGTTACAAAGCTACAAAGGGACTTTCCTTGTCGTTTCACATGATCGTTATTTTCTTGATCAAGTTGCGACAAGTATCATTGAATTAAAATCAGACGGTACCAAACGATATCCTGGAAATTACCAAGCTTATCATGCGCAGAAACAGATTGAAGAGCAGACTGCTAAATCACTATATCAAAAACAGCGAAAACAAGAGAAGAAAGTACAGGAACAAATTAAAAAAATCCGCATGTTTTATGAAAAAGCCAACCAAGCTGCCAGTGTTCGTGATCCATTTGCGCAGCATCAAGCAGCAAAAACGGCTGCACGCTACAAAGCCAAGGCATCGTCACTGGAAAAACTGACCGCTGAAAGCATAGCGAAACCCGAAGAGAAGAAGCTGATTCACGCAGCACTCAGTGCAACTTCATTTAAACCACGCACCTATATTCATATTGAGGACGCCGCCTATTCTTATAATGGGCAAGAATCCATTTGGGAGCACTTGACGCTCGATATTATACGCGATGACCGAATTGCGCTTATTGGCAAGAACGGGAGTGGAAAATCAACACTTCTATCAGTGCTGACTGGCAGTTTGACTGCAAGCGGAATCGTTCAGCATAACCCCAGCGTGCGCATCGGCTACTTTGCCCAAACAGTTGCTACTCTAAACCCAGAGGCAACAGTGTTAGATGCTGTTATGGCACTACCGAACATGACCTATACTGAAGCACGCACGATTCTTGCCAGCTTTCTGTTTATTAAAGACGAAGTCCTTAAGCGCATTGAAGTCCTTAGCATGGGGGAAAAGTGCCGGGTGGCGTTTGTACTACTCTATTTCTCAGATGCTAATTTGCTCATTTTAGATGAACCTACAAACTATCTCGATATCGACAGTCGTGTGCAAATCGAAGCGGCATTAGCTAGTTTCGATGGTGCGCTAGTCATTGTCTCCCATGACCGATACTTCTTGAAAAATGTTGCCAACAAGGTGCTTCAGATTAAGGATCGGCAATTTCATGTCGTCAATAATTATTTTGATTAGCATATGCCTGAACAAGTGATTCATAAAGGACTAGGCAATTTTCACGACGGAGAAGGAACTCAATATTGAACCTGAGACTGATGATAATTAAGATTGCGACTAACAAATACAGTAGTTTAACCGAATTGTTTAGCTGGTCTGGTCTTTAAAGTTGATGGCAATGCTACGCTAGTCTTTGAGCAATGTTCTTTTCATACAGTTTAATAGAAATTGGTCGATGTTCACACAAACGATCTTTCTCATCCTCGGGAAATGTGCATTGTTGATAAATCAGCGCTGAAAGTCAACTCATGTCACGGAGAGTTATTTTGTGCAATGAACCTCAGGGCATTCGCAACACAACTAGTCAAGATGAGATTCAAAAAATGGTTTCAAGTCTGTTTTCGGAATGCTTTTGACAATTTAAATGCTTTTCGCGTATCTTTATAAATCTCTTGTGAAAATATAGCCGCTTTTATCAGATTTACAATTTTCGTGTATAAAACAAGCTAAAAATAATATTGCTTTTTACTGCTATCAATGCTATTTTTTTTAATGAATCAATTGTTCAGGAGGTGAAACAAGATGGAAAACTTAGAAAAGGTTTATGATGTGCTGAAAACTGCTGGCGAACCACTTAGACCGGGTGAAGTTGCTGAAAAATCTGGAAT
>JAVBKB010000029.1:0-51878 GCA_031554275.1 Caryophanales bacterium
ACCTTCATTTCCTCGCTCTTTTTCGCTATTTTGAAGAAGTGATCAGCGACACCATATACCTGGTGATCATCTGTTTCCCAAATATATCTCAATGTAATTTCAGTATCCTCACTACCATAGGGAGGGAATTCTAATTGATAGATATAGACATCAGTAGTGTAGAGTTCCAAAACACGTTCGATCTTTTGCTTCCATTGAACAGTTTCTTTTCCCGACTCGGTTAATCTCCCCAAAACATATGTAGGAACATCAGTTTCATTTACGCCAGCTAAAAAAGCAATATTCGGATCATCTACGAAGACTGTCGGCAGCTTACTGGGAAACTTCGAATCGATCGGTTCTAGCTTCTTGTTATAGAATTTTGTTTTGTTTTTGTCCCAAAAGATCGTCTTAAAGTCCGCATTCTTATAAGCTGTTACTATTATTTGTGATCTGCCATCTTTCTTCTCTTCCATTTCAAGATTTTGAAGTAACCTAAAGCTTACATACGGCTCTTTCGCTTCTGTTTTATTGAAATGCAATTTATAAAATGCAAAGAAAGCAATGAAGGCGAATGCAATAAATATGATGACAATCTTTCTTTTCTTTATAATTTTCATTTTCTTATCCTTTTTTTATAACTTAGAAACACCTTATATAATGTCTAGTGAGCAAACTGATGTTTTGCAGTTACAACACCAGTTTGCGTATGTTTGTCTTAACCTAACAATAAAAGCAAAGGTTCTGCAAAATTGTTTCAACGTTTAGTTAGTGCTGAGTGGTCTGTAATCCTTTAAAAGTGGACTAACATCACAAACTCTGCATTCAATGTATTCATTAGGTAATGTATAGCGATTTAGTGCTACTAACGATAAACTGGTGAAGCAACCTTAACACCGTTTTTCGAAATGCTATCCGGACTCCAATTAGCGGGAACAATTGTATTTGACTTTTCTTTAGAATTCAATCTCACTTCAACTGAGTATCCCTGGTTTCCAAAGTTCTCGAACGCATAATTTGTAAATAAGTAAGTGGTGTTTGGGCTGGCATATGCACTACCACTAATTTTTCTCCAAGCTCTAGGGGTTTTGGGCTTTATATTGGCATCCACTTCAACCCAAACAGAAAAATTTTTCCCTTTTTTCGGTGTTAATGTATGAAGGTAAACCTTTGTATCATTTTTCTTGATCCTTGCATTTGTTGCGTCATAAGGACTATTTGTTTGGAAAGTAAAGTGTACTTTTTCATCTCCTGTGTTTCCAGCAGCAGAAACAACACCTATGATTGATAAACTTAACAAGAAAGTCCCTAGAACCAATTTTACTAAAAAATTTTTCCTCATCCATTTCCCATTCTTTTTAAGTAAATTTTGAGATCTCACAAAAAACGATAGCATAAAACAAATAAATGTCAACGAAATTCCACAATATTTTTGGTTTTTCGACGTTTTTTGGCAATTCGGTTCTTATTGCGAGTATATATTTACTAATGGTTACGATTTCCCAGATCAGCTTTGAAAAGCTACGGAAACCTTAGGGCCAAAATGTGAAAAGTGAACTTGACTTCAAACTCAAAACGTTATAACGTTAAAACATTATAATGAAAAGGTGATCGGTATGGAGAGAAAGCTTATATCAATTGGGAATAGTTTGGGCGTTAGCTTACCCGTTGAATTATTACGAAAGTATTCGCTGGAAAAAGGTGATGAAATCATCATTGCCGATATTGATGGGAAAATCGTGCTTTCTAAGAAACAGCGAGTACCTTTGATTAAAGGTATTAGTGATGATTTTTTTCATGTGTTAAATGAATCGGTTGAGAAATATGATGCGGCGATCAAGGGGCTAGTTGACCGATGAGATATCTGACTGCTACAGAAGTAATTGCGATTAATGCCTACTTGATTGCGATCTACTCCCCAAATGAATTAAATGGTGTGAAAGAGCCGACACTATTGGATTCGGCTGTTCATCGTCCGGAGCAGAGTGCATTTGGAAAAGATGCTTATGTTACTCTATTCGAAAAGGCTGCCGCGCTTTTCGAATCAATTGCTCAGAATCATTGCTTTCATAATGCAAACAAAAGAACTGCAGTGATTAGTTTGGCTGTTTTTATAGGACTCAATGGACACGAATTGACCTTTTCTAACTTAGAACTTGAAAACTTTGTAGTAGACTTTGTGAACCATCGATATTCTTTTGATGAACTAGTTGATGTTATCGAACGTTTTATCGAGCGCGCTTGAACAATTAAAGAACTAATGATGTAGTTTTTGTAAAGGTAGTCGAACAATCCAGGTTGCTAGATTTACGACTGATTAATAAAGGAGTGGTGAATCTTGAGAGAATATCGAGTTATGATAGGTGAAGGCAGTGTGTTTGGACTTGGGAGTCCTGTAACAGCTTTTGGAGTAAGTGTTATTGCGTATCGTGAAATGAATGGCGCCATCACTGAATCAAGTGGTCGTGTATTAATTCCGTGTGACGAAGCACGGTACAGGGAGCTTTCAAAACAAATGAGTTCCTATAGTATAGTAAAGATTATGGCTCGTTTGGAGGATGCGACCTTTCATGTTGAACAATTATTGGAGGTTGGTGCGCAACCACTTGAAGATGAGAAAATATTTTTCGAACAACAAGCACTTCCAGTGACATTTGTCTCGCAGTTTGGTGAGTTTCAGCTAAATAAACAGATCGATTGGTTTGAAGGTGAGATATCTTACCAAGGTAGAAAAATACGCGTGAATTTGGATAAGAAGGAGAATGTAGAAACCCTTCAAGTGATCTACAAAGAATTGGATAAATTTCTTGAAAGTGCGGGTCGTTATGCCGCTCGCGAGCTGTTAGAATTAGGCAATGATTGGTGTGAAGATGCTTGGCTTGATGATGCGCCAGAAGGCGAGCAGTATAGTCCAATGACTGCTGATGACTTTGTTCAACGCATCAACCTAAATAGTATTTCGATAGCAGAAGATGAGTCCTATACCCTGTGGTACGATGACGGAGATATATTTTGGGGACATGCAATCTGCGTTGATGGCAATCTGAAATCAGGCTTTACAAACGCTTCTATGCAGGGATAGACAATCCTGATTCTAGATTTAAATAAGCAATGAATTTGTGTGAATATTCCATTTTGCTGTGTCGGAAAATGCTTAAATATTCTCGCGTTTTTCCTGCTCGAGATGAAAAATCCTCGAATAAATTCACTCGCTATTTTTAATTTACAATCAGGATTAGCACTATCTCTCCTGCACTTTTGGAACTAGTTTCAGTATTTTGTCATCCCCAATTGAAGGCAGTCCACGCCCATCTTGATTACTTGTGCTTAGATAAATTGTACCATCTGGACCCTGAATGACCTCGCGTAGTCTACCTAGCTCGTTTTTCAAATACGCTTTCGAGTCTGTAATTCCGGATCCGTCTGCATTTAAAGGAAACGCCAATAGCTGCACTCCTCGCAAGCTAGACACCAACAGATTTCCTTGCCAAGGACCTTTTGAGATGTAACTCATTCCTGCTGGCGCCCATGTTTCAGTGCCACTTTGTTGAATGGGTGTTTTCATATTTGCTGCAGTCTGGTCACCTTCAATTAAAGGCCAGCCATAGTTGGCGCCTTTCTCAATTAAGTTAATCTCATCATGCGCTGACTGACCATGTTCTGATGCGTAGAGTTGATTGTTTTTCCCGAAAGCTAAACCCTGTGGATTACGATGCCCATAGCTGTAAATTGGTGATTTCGTAAAAGGATTATCCTTCGGTATTGATCCATCTAACTCAATCCTCAGAATTTTGCCAGCTAGATTTGTTAAATCCTGCGCTAAATCCCGATTACCTGAATCGCCAGTTGTAATGAATAATTTACGATCAGGAGAAATTTTCAGACGCCCTCCATTATGGATTTGCCCACCTGGAATAGCATCTAGCAGAATCCGGTCAATTTCCGCTTGATTGTTTCGCTCTACTAAACGAATCACTTGATTAAGAATGTTTCCTTCCTTCATATAAGTGGCATATGCATACAGAAAATGATTGTTTTCGAAATCCGGATCGAGCGCCAGTCCTAGTAAACCGCCCTCGCTAGTCTGTGTATAGGGTGCGCTTAGTGTTATTAGAGGTTGCTGCTGCAACTTTCCTTCGACGATTTTCCGAATCGAGCCTGTTCGTTCTGTAAAATAAATATCCCCGTTCCTACGAATATCCATTGTCCATGGCACTGCTAGATTTTCAGCAACTACCTCAACTTGATAGGGAACATCCACCTCGGTTTCCTGCACCTGATTTTCGTTTGCACACCCGCTAAGTAATACTCCGCTGAAAATAATTAATAATAGCTTCTTCAAAATGAACCCCCAATAATTTATAATCAAACTCATTTTCGCCAAGATTTCTTTTAGTAAACCTATTTGTACAAATTTGTGATCATTCATCTCTCTGAAAAAATTTTAAAATAGTCTATTTCCCGAAGCCAAGAATATGATGAATTAGACCATAAGGAGGGACAAGATGAAAAAGAGAATTTTCGCAATATTAACAATTGTTGCATTAACAATTGGATTGCTAGCTGGTTGCAGTGATAGTAAAGATTCAACAGGTTCAAAGGATTTGAAGGTAATCAAAATTGCTACCCAAAGCCCACTATCTGGTGGTAATGCAACGCTTGGAGAGGCAATTAAGTTGGGTGCCGAGCTTTCGCTTGAAGAACATAAAGAAGAGTTTGAGAAATTAGGTTATGAGTTGAAATTGGTTCCTTATGATGATCAAGGTGACCCGAAAAAAGGTGTGTCAAATGCTCAAGCAATTGGTGCAGATAAAGACATTTTCGCAGTGGTTGGACACTTGAACTCAGGTGTTGCGATTCCATCATCTGAGGTGTATGAGAAATACAAAATCCCGATGGTATCACCAGCTAATACAGCAACGGATGTAACAGATCGTGGATTGAAATCTGTGAACCGTATTGTTGCGCGTGATGATCTGCAAGGACCTGCAGGTGCAAAATACGCAGTGGATAAATTAAGTGCCAAGAAGATTTTTATCATTCAAGATAAGACTGCATATGGTACTGGGCTTGCAGATGCGTTCAAAGAAGCTGTCGAAGAGTCAGGTGCAGAAGTTGTTGGTTACGAAGGAATTACAGTTGGAGAAAAAGACTTCAATGGTGTGCTTAATCAGGTTGTGAGCAAGCAACCAGATGCGCTCTTCTTTGCAGGACTTTATGCTGAGGGTGGACTGATCATTAAGCAAGCTCGTGAAAAGGGATTAGATATTCCAATTCTAGGCGCAGATGGTATGGACTCCTCAACTCTTGTTGAAATCGCAGGAGAAGCAGTGAAAAATACATACATCACTTCGGTTGCCGGTGACGCAACGAAATCTCCAACAGGTACTGCTTTTATAGAGAAATATGAAAAAGAATTCGGGAAAAAGGTTGAAGGTTTTTCAGTGTATGGTTATGACTCGATGGGTGTAGTGTTAGCAGGTGTCAAAAAGGCAATCGCTGACAATGATGGCAAATTGCCTTCTAAAGAAAAGGTTCGTGATGCAGTGCGTGCGACAAAAGGGTTTACTGGTGCTTTGACATCCGTATCATTTGATGGCAAAGGTGACAATGACAATGCGAAGGTGTTCATCTTCAAATTCGATAAAGCAGCTTACCCTGCAGTACTTGTTGACGAAGTAACAAAGTAACAAAAGCAGTTAAGCGGTTGTGGCTGACAACTTGAATCAACGAATTTGAGTGAAATGGTAGCTTCAGTTGGCAGTCGGTATGAGCAATCATGCAATTACGAATTTGAGTGAAATGGTAGCTCGGTTGGCGGCCGGCATGAGCAAACATGCAGTAACGAATTTGAGTGAAATGGTAGCTTTGGTGGCAGCCGGCATGAGCAAACATGCAGTAATGAATTTGAGTGAAATAGGCAGCTTCGGTTGGCAACTCAGTTGGCTACATTTATAAATTGCTTCATTAAAGTCGGTGACCATCCAAGTTGCAAACCATTTCACTCAAATTTTGCTTATGCCAAGCAAGTCTTGCATGAAATTAATTCATGCAACTGCCCCACTAATATTTTCACCAAAGAGCTTTGACAAATAAACTTTCAGAAAGCAGGTGAGTCAATGCTTCAAGAGGTCTTACACACACTGCCACAAGTATTGTTAGATGGCATCACCTTAGGGACGGTATATGCAGTAATCGCATTAGGTTACACCATGGTTTATGGGATATTAGAATTAATCAATTTCGCGCATGGTGAAATTTTCATGACAGGTGCTTTCATTGGAACTAGCCTACTCATTGTCCTCTTAGGCACGGGCTGGATAGCAGCATTGCCGGTGATATTGGTTCTTCTAGTGGTGCTGTTAATTACGGCAACTGCAACGGGTGTGATTGGTGTTGGGATTGAGCGGCTGGCCTATCGACCACTTCGAAAGGCACCGAAATTGATCACACTCATCACTGCTATCGGAATTTCGTTTCTTTTACAAGATATCGTTCGATTTATTACTGAACTACATAGAGGGAATTACATCCTTACAGGACCATCCATTTTCAGTGGACAAGTCTCTTTGGAATTTTCGAAAATTGCATCGGTCTTCAATGATGCTGGTGTTAAATATAGCTTTGTCTTTGTGCTTGTAACTGCAGTTATCATGATGTTCGCTTTGGATTTATTTATCAATCGGACAAAGTGGGGCATGGCGATGCGTGCTGTTGCACAAGATCGTGAAACCGCTGCGCTCATGGGGATTAATGTGAACAAGACAATCTCGCTCACATTCTTTATTGGATCAGCTCTTGGTGGTGCAACTGGCGTTTTGTTCGCCGTCCAATATGGGACGATAGATCCTTACATCGGCTTTATCCTCGGGTTAAAAGCATTTACTGCAGCTGTTCTAGGTGGAATTGGCAATATTCGTGGTGCCATGTTAGGCGGGCTCATTCTAGGTATATTGGAAATGTTTGCAGCCGCTAATTTAACTGTGCTGACGGGTGGCGTATTTGGCGCAGAGTACAAGGATGTCTTTGCCTTTATCATACTCATACTCGTGTTGTTATTTAAACCAGAAGGGCTTCTTGGCAAGGCAGTTGCCGAGAAAGTATAGGTGAAGATGATGAAGATTCTACCGAAACTCCAAACCCATCTTCAAGCTAAATTAGCAAATTCAAAGTGGCAAGCTGGTTTGATTGCCTGCTACATTGCACTCACATTTCTTGCGCTGTTCTTGTCACAAACATCTGTCATTGCATTTCTGTTGCTGTTGACATCGTTATTACTGCTTTACTTCACTAAATTACATATAAAAGTCAAATGGAGTTCTGCAGCCATTGTTTTGGTAGTGCTCTTACCGCTCGCTGCTAGTCAAGGGGATGCCTATCAATCATTTATGGATGTAGCCACAATGGTTGGAATCTATATTTGTATGGCGCTGGGGTTGAATATTGTTGTCGGGATGGCTGGACTGCTAGATCTAGGATTTGTGGCATTCTTTGCGATTGGTGCGTATACCTACGCGATTTTCGCAACACCTCAAGCAGAGAACTTCATTCATTTCATGCACTTTCCGCTCGGCGGTGGCACTTTCTGGATATTCATTCTGATTGGTGGTCTAGTCGCAGGAATCTTTGGGGTCATACTTGGTGTACCCGTTCTGCGTGTCAAAGGAGATTATTTAGCAATTGTGACACTTGGATTCGGGGAGATCATCCGAATTATCTTTAACAATTTAGATCGCCCATTGAACATTACAAATGGTGCAATGGGGATTGCTTCGATCACACCGCCTAATTTGTTTGGCATTGAATTCTTGTATCCGAGCCAATTCTACTTTGTTGTCCTGGTGATCTTAGTTCTAGTGCTTTTCATTGTCAAACGATTGGAGTTTTCAAAGATCGGCCGATCATGGAAAGCTGTTCGTGAGAATGAGATTGCCGCATCGTCTTTGGGCATCAACTTAGTGCGAACAAAGCTAACCGCATTTGCTGTAGGCGCATCATTTTCTGGGATGATGGGAGTCATCTTTGCAGCGAAGCAGAATTTCATTGATCCAACAAGCTTCACAATGCTGGAGTCGATTACCATCCTAGTGATGGTGATACTCGGTGGAATGGGTAGTGTGCCAGGAGTGATCCTCGGGGCAGCAGTCATGACGATATTGAATCTTCAAGTGCTAACTGAGGTGACTAACTGGTTAACCGAGTTGAGTAGCAGTGGCGTAATAAGTATTCCGACTGCGTTATCACCTGCCAAGCTTCAGCGTTTCATCTTTGGCGGGTTACTCATTGCCTTTGCACTTTACCGACCGCAAGGCTTACTCAAAGCAAAAAAGCGTTCTATTCAAATACCAAGTGAAGTAGGTGAAAATTCAAATGCTCAAAGTTAATCATTTGACTAAGCAATTTGGCGGTTTGACAGCTATGCAAAATGTATCATTTGAGATAGTACCCAATTCGATCACAGCCATAATCGGTCCAAATGGTGCAGGAAAGACGACGCTGTTTAATATGGTAACTGGAATCTATGCACCAACCTCGGGTGACATTTTGTTCGGTGATAGTCGAATCAATGGGTATAAACCCGACCAAGTGAGTCGCAAGGGAATCGCTCGAACTTTTCAGAACATTCGACTATTTGCCAATTTGACAGTGATTGAAAATGTTTTAGTAGCCATGCATCAACATTTAAAAGGAAACCTGTTTACCTCAATCATTGGATTACCGTCTATTCGTCAGGAAGAGCGCTTAGCCGAGGTGGCAGCCTATCAGCTTTTACAATATGTAGGGTTGTCCTCATTTACCAATGAGGTGGCAGCTAATCTGAGCTACGGTTCACAGCGGAAGTTAGAAATTGCGCGAGCATTAGCAGCGAAGCCACAGCTGCTATTACTGGATGAACCTGCCGCAGGAATGAATCCAAAGGAAACGAAACAACTTACAGATATTATTTCCCGCATCCGTAGTGATTTCCATGTGACCATCGTGTTAATCGAACATGACATGAAGCTTGTTATGGGGATTTCCGAACAGATTATTGTGTTAGACCACGGAGAAAAGATCGCAGAAGGTACACCAGCCGAAATTCGCGAGAATCAGCAAGTAATTGCCGCATACCTAGGTGCAAGTGCGGTACATTAAAGCGATCTTGCTGATTTTCCTAGCAACGATGCGAATAGGTTCTATGCACATATTGATCTGCTTCATAAAAATTCATTGCAAATCGAAAATTTTCTCTCATTCTAGTTTCAAAATGAATAAGTTCAATCGGAATCACAATTATCAATACCAAAACGAGGTGGAAGAATGGCACTACTTGAAGTAAGTGGGTTAGAGACATATTATGGTGCGATTCAAGCACTTAAAGGAATAGATTTCCACGTAAACAAAGGGGAAATCGTCACAATGATTGGTAGCAATGGTGCTGGAAAATCAACCACAATTAAGTCGATTAGTGGGCTAGCGGAAATAAAAAAGGGACAAATCGTCTACAATGAGCAAACACTAAATGCAATGAAAACGCATGAAATCATCCAATTAGGTATCGCACATGTACCTGAAGGGAGAAGGATTTTCCCGAAGCTGACTGTGCGTGAGAATCTGTTACTTGGTGCATTTGTGAATCGCGACAAAAAAAACGTGACTATCCTTTTGGAACAAGTGTTCAGTCACTTTCCGAAACTGCGAGATCGTCTAGATCAAAAAGGTGGAACAATGAGTGGCGGTGAGCAGCAGATGCTGGCAATTGGCAGAGCCTTGATGCAAAGTCCAAAGCTGCTAATGCTTGATGAACCCTCAATGGGGTTAGCGCCAATCATTGTTGAACAGATTTTTGCGATCATTCAAGAGCTTAACAAGAGTGGCATCACCATACTGCTTGTGGAGCAGAATGCTTATCAAGCCTTACAAATTGCACACCGAGGCTATGTGATGCAAACAGGTTTGATTAAACTTAGTGGTACAGGATCAGAACTTATCAAGAATGATGAAGTGAAAGAGGCATATTTGGCATAGTATTGCCTGTTACTAATTTGTTAAAACGCTGTCTTGAATGAGATCCAAAATCATCTGAAATCACACCACTCAATAAGAACAAGTTATTGCCCTGATACTGGCAATAGCTTGTTCTTATTCCTTTTCGCTAATTATTCACGAAAATACCCGTTTTCTAGACCAAAATCGCCTGTTTTCATGCCAATGCATCTGTACTTCTAGCCCTGGTAGGGTAAAATGAACACATGACACTTTTCTTCAAAGGTGTCTTTTAGGCAACATTTGAATGTAATTCCAACCGTATGGGGGATACTACAAAAACAACTGACTGACTTCAAGAATAGGAAGTGCCTGACCCCATCAAGCGGCGTCCAAAAAGGTTGCTCTTTTTAACTAACCACGTTTGTCAGTGGATTTTGAAAAGCACTAAGGGATGACAACATGACGAGAAAAGAAAAACATAAGATAAGACTGATTTTTATTATACTTGCCGTCGGTTTAGCAATTGGCTTGAAAGCAATTGTTGGATTTACTTCGGCTTATTTTTCTGATCGCACCAATTTGAACAAAATAGCTTCATCAGGATCCATTGCAATTTCGCAAACTGCAGTGGCAATTGAAATTAAGGATGATGGAGACCAAGCAAGTGACCCGATGGGAAGTAATGTACCGTTGTTTGCTATTGGCGACGTCAACACTTTTCAATGGACAGTCAATAATATCGGGAAAAGCGCTGAAAAGATCACCAATACAATAAGGGTGGCATGGGATGTTCCTGTTGCTAGTGATTTGAAAGAAGCAGGGGTCATCTATCTATTCCCATCTTCAATGACAGACAGTGAAATAAGAGCAAACATTTTGAGTGGCGCAAGTAGTGCCTATGCAAGCTTTGACACGAGTGATCAAACCAGCTTCACTACACTGGATGGCATTGCTAAGAAAGGCATTGAAATATCACTTGAAGACTTTGTTCCTTCTATATATTTAGATAGCTCATACACAGATGGGGAGAAGACGCCATTAAGTAATGGTGCAACCTCACATGATTATAGTCTCAAGGTTGTGTATGGACTTCAACCCTCTTCTGAGCCAGATATTGATCTTAGTAAATTCGGGGGGAAGGATTTCACGATTGAAATTAAGTCTTCTGCGACAACGGTGGATCCGTCAAAATGGACAGATGTTGCGACTGTCGATATTAATGCACATGTGGAAAGGATTCTTCCATTGGTCAAGAATGTGCATATAGAATCTGATAATGTGAACAAACAAATGGCTTCCGCAGTGAATGACATTATTGTAACGTTTACTTCCATTGAAGATATTAAGGACACTACTGTGAAGATATTGGGTAGAGACGCTACAGTAACATATCTAGGCAACAATAACTATCGGGCGGTATTGAAAGTCAATTATTTGGATCCTGATGGACCGGTAGACTTTAGTATTAATTGTAAAAATTTATCAAATGAAAAGAGTGCTCAGATAACTCAAGCTTCCCCTGATGTAACTGGCAAAGTGAATATTTCCCAACCAGTTATTGCGAGACAAGTTTCTGTGGATGACACACACGGATTGGCGATCAATTCTGCTGATATAGTGAATGCATGGGGTCTTAACACGAAGTATGAATATGGAGCTGGTGATGCATTGCCAAAACCGAGTCCTTATATAGTGCCAGGCCTAACCAATATTAAACAGGTAGTTTCAACTAGATCGATAAGTGCAGCAATTACTGAGGATGGTAGACTTTTCACCTGGGGAACTGCAACCAATCTACAACTTGGATTGGCCGGGCCGCTATCCAGCCCAACTCAAATCCTTCCAGCCCTGAAGTTTGCTCAAGTATCTTTTGGATCATCACATACAGTTGCATTGACTGATGACGGAAAAGTGTATATATGGGGCAGAGGAATAGCAGGCCAATTGGGTTTAGGAGATGCTGTTCAACAAAATACACCATATCTATTTGCTGGTTTACCAAGAATCAAACAAATTGCCACTGGTGCATTAGTTACAATGTTATTGACAGAGGATGGGAGAGTCTTTGAA
This sequence comes from Caryophanales bacterium, assembly GCA_031554275.1. Lineage (GTDB taxonomy): Bacteria > Bacillota > Bacilli > JARBTR01 > JARBTR01 > JAVBKB01. Next base: position 12,019 of record JAVBKB010000029.1, read on the forward strand.
TTTGGACGAGGTGCAAATACAATTCCAACAGAAAGAACGGACTTGTCTGGGGTTAAACAAATAGCAGCAGGTAGTGGTGCTAATATAGCGTTACTGGAAGACGGTACAGTCCGGACTTGGGGAGATAATACGAATGGTCAGTTAGGAACTGGTGATAAAATTTCAAAAACCAGCCCATATGATGTCGGGTTAGCTGGTGTGAAGCAGGTTGTAGCAGGGGTTTATCATATGATCGCTGTTAAAGATAATGGGGATGTAATGGTGTGGGGTGGTAATACCAAAGGGCAGCTTGGGATAGGAAATCTAGTAGAACAGCTAACACCAGTACAATCAAGTATTACTGGAGTAAAATCAGCATCTACGGGAATTGTAGCTTACTCAAATGCCTTTATCAAAGAAGATGGATCTGTGTGGGTATGTGGTGATAATCTGAATGGCCAGCTCGGGGTTGCAGGTACACCAGTACTAATTCCAACAATGATACCTGGTTTGACAGTTAAATAAGGGAAAGCTTGTACTCTCCAAACTGATGAATAGGCTGTTAAGAAAACCTAGTTTTTCTTAACAGTTTTTTGCTGTCTTGATTAATTTTAAGAAAATTATGGAGTCGTGAAAAATCGAAAATTGCCTAGGGTAATGTCTAATGGTTAATTGTAAGAAAGGGGATAATACTTTATACTATTACAGGAGTTCTTAATATAACGGAGGTAAGGTAATTATGAAATGTGAAAAATGCGGTGCGGACATTCAACAAGGTGCAAGACAGTGTCTAACTTGTGGACATATGATTACACCAGTGAAAAGAAATATGAAGTCACGTGCAGTTCTAGCACTCATCGTGGTGATCATGCTTGTTGCAGGTGCTATTGCTCTTTTTCTATTCAGTAAAGGGAAAAGTTACACATATGATCAAGATTATATCTATGTGTTGAAGAATACATACACTAGTGATGTTGCAAAGCCATCAAACGAAGTAACCTACACTTTCAAAAAAGAAATAGATAAGCAAACGAATGAATGGAAAGCAAAGTACTCGGATGACGAAGAATCGTGGTTCTACTTCGAAAAGGAAACCTCAGAAGGCATGTTTTCCATCCAAACAAATAAAGAAGACAGCAATAAGAAGTATTCTTGGGATATCAAGTATCCAGTCAAAAAAGGTGCGACTTGGGAAACGAAAACAGCAAATTACCAATCTACATTAGAAGTAATATCGACTAATGAAACAATCACAACACCAGCTGGGACATTTGAAAACGTCATCAAAATTAAAATTGATCAAGATAACTTTGATAGTGGAAATCCTGATGAAACGTTGTATTGTTACTATGCGCCAAGTGTTGGATTTGTTAAAGCAGAAGCTGATGATTGGACAACTGAGTTAATTGAAAGAAAGAAGAAATAAATTCGAAAGGCATTGATAATTATCAGTGTCTGAGTTTTTAACGAATTTGACAAGCTAATGAAGTTTGCCGCAACAAGGAGTAACATAGAATTCGATTTGAAAGGCATTGATAATTATCAGTGTACTTGTATAGATTTCAATGATGCCTGCATTTGATGGTAAGATCAAGATAACAATTTGAAAAAAGCGAACATGACTCTAGGAGGTTTATTTATGCAATGTGAAAAATGTGGTGCGCCCCTACAACAGGGAGATCGTGTCTGTTTGCAATGCGGCACACAGGTTTCTAAGCCGATTTCAGGCAAAAGTAACACAAAGTGGATCTTGGCTATCGCTAGCATGATTATTGCTGCAGCTGTTGTAGGTTATTTGGCAGTATCAAATCTACCAAGCAGCAAGCAGGTGCAAAAAGGCAATCCATCCTCTGTCAGCAATAACAAGGAAGTTAGTTACATGCTGAATCCTAAGTATACTTATGAATTTGATGCCAATGGGGAAACACTTACCTATACATTTGATGATGAGGTAGATGATAAAACGAACCGCTGGGAAGTAGAATATGATGGTGATTTACAATACTTATATCAAGAAAAGGAAAGCAAAACTGGGTTGGTTTCTCTAGCAGTCGATCCAGAAACTGAGGCAGAAGATTATCGCCATATTGATTTAAAGTACCCTGTAGAAAAGGGATTGAAATGGATTTCAGACAAGGAAAGTGATGAATCTGCAGAGATCGTTTCCGTCTCAGAAACTGTAAAAACCGATGCAGGTAAGTTCGATGATTGCATCAAGGTCAAATATGTTTCGAAATCCGCAGAAATTGAACAGTATGCATATTACGCACCAAATATTGGTTGTGTGAAAATGGAAGGAAAAGAATCAGGAGAAAGATTCACTTACGAGTTGGTAGACCTTACTGAAGAGTAGGGAAAGGAAGTTGTCAAAATGAAGTGCAGAGTTACATCGGAATGAGTGCTGAAGTTCGAATTAAGCAGACGACATTTATCTCAAAGAACTGGTATTGGTTGTTCGTAGATTTTTTGAATTAGGCATATTGCTTCACTGAAATAAGAATATGGAGGACATATAAATGGAGCCAAAAACGTTAAGTGAAAAACATTTTAAAATTCAACTTAACGAAAAACCATTAAAAGTTTTGTCATGCATTATAAAACCTTCATATAATAATGAATACGAAAATGGTATTTTAGTCATAAGAACAAAAATTAGGGGACAAGATTTTAAAGCAGTTAGGGAAGAAAAGATTAGAATTGCGACTCCCCAGTATGATACGAAAATCGAGTACATTTGTACTTATAGAAACAGAATAGCCTCCAATAGCTTACTGGAAGAATACAAGTACAACATTTTAGAAATACACACGAATGACAAATAGTTCTGAACACGAAAAACGCAAATTAAGTCAATACAAACAACGTTATATTGCTCCATCCTAGTTCGTTATTTTATAACGAGAATTCGGAGCAGTATAACGTTTTTTTGAACCCTTGAAAAAGCAGAAAATCCATCCAGGTTCTGCGAATTTCTGTTACCCTCGCAATTTCGCTGCGCTTGCTTGGAGCTGTGCAAGTTCCCGTTCAGATAAATCTAGTGTAAGTACTTCACGCACACCAGACCTATCGACGATGCATGGCACACCCAGATAAACGTCTGAGATTCCATGATAATTCTCCATTAAAGTGCTTACAGTTAGTACTGCCCCTTCGTCTTTGAGAATGGCACGACAAATCCGATCTAGTGCAACTGAAATTGCATAGAAAGTCGCTCCTTTGGTTTCAATGATTTTGTAAGCGGCATCACGGGTATTTACAAAGAGTTCGTCTTGAGTTTCAGTATCTAGGTCCAATCCCGTACCGGCAATATTTGCCAAGCTCCACAGAGGTAGTTCGGAATCACCATGTTCGCCAATGATATAGGCATGAATGCTACTAGGATGAATATTCAATTTCTCGCCAATTAGGTAGCGGAAGCGCGCGCTGTCCAATAATGTACCTGAACCAATGACTCGGTTAGCAGGCCATTTGGAATGCTTCCAGGAATAATAGCTCATGATATCGACAGGATTAGATGCGATCAGTAAAATGCTATCCTGTGTATGTTTCGTGATTTCACCAATGATGGAATCGAAAATTGCTTCATTGCGCTTTTGTAAATCTATTCTTGTTTCCCCAGGCTTCTGTGCTGCACCCGCTGTAATGACAATGATATCAGCACCGATGCAGTCTGCATAAGTACCCGCCCAGATTTTCGCTTTACCTAAGAATGGTAAGCTGTGGTTCATGTCTAGTGCATCTCCGATGGCTTTATTTACATTAGCATCTATGAGAACCAATTCATCAACACGATTATTTAGTAACAACGTAAATGCTGTTGTCGAACCAACAGCACCAACACCAATGATCACAATTCTTGTTTTTTTCATAAGTACCTCATTGTTATTTATTTGTCTTGGTGTTTCCGGCTTTTCAATTCATGTTTATCTAAGTAATAGTAAATCCAAGCCATCATCCCTGCTCCGCCCAGAACATTTCCAAGTGTAACCGGGATCAGGTTGTGAATGACACCATTCACAGAAATTGTTCCAGGGTGATTCAGCACAAGAGCGATAGCAAACGTACACATATTCGCTATGCTATGTTCATAGCCGGAAATGAAAAAACAGAATACAAACAAAACCATTACAAACATTTTCGGACCCTCTGACTCAAGACCCATCGGAATGAAAAACGCTAGGCAAATGAGCCAATTACATAATACGCCTCTAAAGAAAAGCTCGCTTGTGGATACGCTCATTTTTCCCTCGACAACATGCAATAGAAAACCATTGACATCACCACTATGAAACAGTCCAGTTAAATAAATTAACAAGGCAAATGCAAAAGCACCAATCATGTTTCCTGCGTAGCTAGTAATGCAAAGTTTCGTGACATTTGACCAATTGAGATGTTTGCCCAGAGCAGAAAATGTGAAGTAGAAAGTGTCCCCAGTAAATAAATCACCACCAGCATAAGCAATTAATATGATGGCAGCGCAAAAGGTAATAGCGGCCATTGGATAGGTCATCGGGGATCCAGTGGTATAAAAGAAATTCCCCGTTTTAAATGCAACAATTACGCCAAAACCAATGAACATACTTGCCAAAATGGAACGCATAATGTAACGGAAAAAACTTCTCTTAAATAGATTCGCTTTTTTCTCAGCAAGCGCTTCAACATGGGCTAAAGCTCTTATCTCCACAGGCATGCTCCATTCTCAATAGTTACGATTGTTAACTAATCCTTCGATAAAAATAAAATGTAATAGCGGAAATCCCAATGTGCCTTGTCAGTCAAGCATAATCGGATTTGCTACACTTTTCTTCTTATACCTTGTGTTTTTCAGGAAACAGGATAAGCAGAGTTTCCCCAGACTACTTGACTTTCATGCAAAACTAATTGAATATTTCTCGTCCAATTCTATCTAGAAACATAGCTGAAATGAGCAAATTTCTTGTCGAAATAGCATTCATAAAACTGTTTCCTGAAAAAAAACTTCGTTTACATCGGTTTTTTATTTGTTACACTATAAGAGCAAATAGCTAGAGTTCAGAGGAGAATTAACAAATGAAAAAGGCGAAAAGGGTCATCAAAATCATAATTGTCTTTTTGTTGGGATTCTCTTGTATTGGCATCCACTTGAAGCCACAATATGCGTTCCTATTTGGCGCGAAAAACATCTTGACTTCGAATTCCTTTCATTTCAATTCTTCAATCAAAATTCAAAACCTCACAGATCAAAGCCTTGATGACAAATGGTTATCTTTGCTAGTAAAAAGCGAAATCACTTTGGAAGGTGATTATCAAAAGGATCCGCAAGTTCTTGATGGGAATCTTCGACTCATTGTCAAAGATGATTTTAGTGTGACAATTAATATTCCAATTCAAATGGACAAGGAGAAAATACAGGTTCGGATTCCAAAGACTTTACGCTTGTTTATTCCAACATTGCAGGACGATGAATATTTTGTATATGATCGCCAAAAGGAAGATAGCCAAACTGGTGGGAATACTGAGAAACTAGGAACTGAGGAACAAGAAAAGATCGAAGATCTAATAATTGAAATTTTTACAGAACTACGACAACAAGATATTTACTATACAATTAGTAAAGAAAACCTAGCAATTGAAAACCAAGAAAATGTAGATGTTCTTTATCAATTTATTGTCGACAAAAGAAGGATTGATGCTGGGGAAAAGTATTTTCAGAACAAAATTAAGCCAGTTCTTGAAGAGATCGACCAGAAACAAGCAGGGCAGAAAGAAAATATTTTTACACAACAGATAAGCGTTAGTAGGGTATTAGAGAAATTGGATTTAACTCATTTTGAGATGCTGACAGGGTTGACTGCAAATTCGAATGTAACCTATAACAAATTGAATTTGAACCTTGACATCTCTCTACCGAAGCAAACTTTTTCCTGCAACATGATAGCTGAGACAAAATTTAGTGAATTTAACAACTTAAATTTGAAACCAATTGATTCTTCAGTAAATAGTTCATCAAATAACTTGAAATAATAAAGACAAATGCAATGCGTATTCGCTGAATTAAAGAATATCCTGTTATTTACATGTACCATTAGGAGTTCTAATGTTAAAATATGAATGGTAAAGATAGGAGGAATAGCATGAAACAACTCAGTAAATTAATCATAGTTATTATTTGTGCAACATTTGCTTTGACTGCATGTAAGTCAAACATAAACCCTAAAGAATACTTAAAAGAAGTATTGCAAAAGTCAAGTAGCATGAAAACATACAATGTTGATGGAGAAATTTCATTAGACTTAAAAGCCAACAAAAAAGGCTCACAATTGACTCTAGTGAGCGATATTTTGAAGGATGCAAAGCTGACATATCACGGAACGTTTCAAGAAGATCCGATGAAAATGGAAGTGACATTGAACGTGCAAATTGGTGGAGACTTAGAAATCAGTCTGGATCTGCCTACGGTCATTACAGAAGACAAAATGTGGATCAAAATCCCGAAGACACCATACGAAATTTTCCCAAAAGAGGTTACAGGCAAATTTGTTGAGTTTGATTTAGCAGACTTGGCTGCGGAATCTGGATCAGAAATCGCTCCGAAAACGGATATGAAGATGCAAGAATTTGCTTTAGAACTCGTTTCAATACTTTTCTCTGACTTAGAAGAGAAGGAGTATTTTGCTTCAGTTGACGCAAAAGATGTTGACTTGCCAAAAGGAGTAGAAGCAGATGAAATTGTGAAAATTTCATTAGATAACGCTAAACTACGTTCCGCTGCTAAAGTCATTGTAGAAAAATCAGCACCGAAGATCCTTGATCTCATTGAAAAAGACTATATGAGTGAATTTGAACTCAGTAAGTCTGATTTGAAGGATATGAGAACAGAATTAGAAGGTACAAGTGAAAAGGATATCGACAAGGAATTTGATAAGTTTGATGATCAAGTTGATATCAAATTATTTGATGTTATCATTGCCGCTGACAAGAATAAATTCATTACACATCAAGAAATAAACAGTTCATTCAGCATTGATGTTGAAGGTGAAAAAGCAACTATTGGTATTAAAGCGGATATGAATTACACAAATATTAACAAGGATGTCGAATTCAAAATCGATACTAGTAAATCCATTACACTCGAAGAATTTAATGAAATTATGGATAGTCAAGGTCAAAACTTTGATCAAGAATTAGAAGGTCTTTAAACAATATTTGGGCTGTAGACAAACGCTGTGAAGCGGCTTGATCTGCAGCTTTTTTGGATAAAGTTTGTGTGAGCCCTATGAATTGGCACTTCTTGCGATTTTGCAAGAGGTTTTTTTGTAGTTATTAATGTGGATGGGTGACTGTTTCCAAATAGCCAAAACGAATACTAATGTATGGAATCGAAGAAGGTTTCTATCAAGGTTGTGATCCTGATTCCACTTTAAGATAACGAAATAATCCAATCTCTGTGGGTAACATAGTTTAGCTTAGTTCGTTATCTTTATACGGAATCAGGATAAGTAATCAAGGAAAAAAGTTCTGTGTCGTTTTTTGGTTTTTGTAATCTGCAAAGTTTTAGCTAAACGAAAATGGTACAATATTAATTTATTTAACTATCTTTTCATTTTACTGTAAATATGGTATTTTGTTCTTAGTGCATTTTAAGAAAAATTCAGAATTCATACACTCATAAAAAGGAGGGGTTATCTTTGAAAAAAATTCTAGTTTTTATATTTATTTTTGGCATCCTTGTTCCTAGCTCAGTATTTGCCGAAAGCGGATGGTATGAAGCTAAGAATCGTTTTACCAATGATTGGGTCAGATATGCGAATTATAGTACTTGGAGCGTAAAATATGGATATGATACTGATTGGATTAATGAGGATTATATTAGTAGTCGTGGTGCAGGCAAACGAAGTTTATATCTAAAAAACGGCAATGGAACTCATTATGCGACCTGGCAACCTTTGGGATTGTATTATAGTGCAGAAGTTAGACACAAAGGAAACACTGTCTTTTATAGTTGGAGAAAATAATAAATCAGCTAAAACCATTTAGGAAAGAGGTGAACTTTTGAAAATCATCAAATACATAGTGATTTCTTTTATAATGTTCTTGGTATTACTATCAATTGGGGAAAGTCATATTTTTCGATTAAATAATTTTTATAATGAATATGCTAACACCACTATTTATCCCCAAAAAGGCATTAGTGATTCTGAAATGATTCTTGATGTACAAAATTCTGCTAAAAGAAATAATGTGGATTTTTTTGTTTTTCAAAATTCACCTCGAAATATATTTTCTTCAGAGTTTACTATTTATGGTTCTCAGAACGCTGAAACAAGTATCAACGAAAGATCTGATATTTACGAAAAAAACTATTCGAGTCTTTTCTTAGGAAATATAAACATTGAGTTTGAAAGTATAGATAAATTAGAAAATTTCAGTAACATTCAAAATTATTATTTAATTGGCAATGATGAAGATATTAAACAATTTAAGATGGAATTGATCAACAAGTACGCTGGCAACCATCCCATAAAAGGATCGACTGATAACGAACAAAGAAACATGGCAATTTCTGTTTGGATAATATTGATTTGTATGACTGCTATTTTCACTTTTTATGATGTTATTTCTCAAAAGAAAGAAATGATGATAAAAATCTCTTTTGGGGAAAGAATAAGCGTACTAGTTCTAAAAAATATAATAGTAGATTCAATAGTTATTCTGAGTGTGTTTTTTACAGTTTTCCTTATTTTAAAAAAATATACTATGGTAAATTACAATTTAGGTATTTCAATTATTATGCTTGGAATAATGTTGGGTGTTAACTCAATGATCTACTTGAATTTGTATTTCATAAACTTAAAAGAAATATTTTCAAATAGCTTTAATGCAAAAAAAACCTTAGTATTAACTTATTTTTTGAAATTTTTTTCCGTGATCCTTACTGTATTTATCATTTCGAGTAACTTATCCGTTGTTTTTAGTGCACTTAATTTATACAAACAAAAAGAATTTTTCAAAAGTCATTCTGATTACTATTTTATAGAATTTGTGCATCGACCGGTTGAAAATAGTGATGGAAGTACCAATTCTCGCTTTGAAGATGACGCCATTATAAATGAGAAATTTTATAAAGAATTTTTTAACACATTTAAACCTTTGGTACATTCTGGAATGAGTTATTCATTGAGTCTAGGATTTGAAGTGATTCAAGTGAATTCAAATTCTTTGGAACCACTTTCTAAAAAAATAAGAGAATTAGAAAAAATAGACTTAAACAAACCTTTCTACGTTTTGATACCAGAAAATAAGAAAAATGATTCCAATGTTACTACAATTCTTGAAACAGAAAACATATATGATGAAAGCTCAATTATCTATTACAAAGAAAATCTTGAACTAATTAAAATATTGAAGAGAGATGTGTATGAGTCTCATTTGGTTAAGAATCCTATCGTTGTCCTAGATAATTCATCAGGAGTTGTATCCAGTGAATTTGAAACATCTGGAGGTATATCCAATACCTTAGACACAACCTCGTATAAGAACTATTTATTAGAAACAATGTATAAAATATCTGAAGACGATCTAAATAAATTTATTATTGAAAATAAACTCACGGATCAAATCATTTTAAAAACAAATGTATACGATAACTATATTTACCAATGGACTATTGAAAAAAGGTTATTATACATAAATTCAATTTTCACCGTCCTGGTATTAATATTAGAATTTTTGATTATCTACTCTTTAATTCGATTAACATATAACTTTAATGCCTTAGAACTTTCTGTTAAGAAAATTTTGGGTGACAGTATAATTGAGAAAAACAAAAAAATTATAATATCTACAATATTAGTAACAGTTTTTAGCACGTTACTCGCATTGCTTTTTTCACTATCTATTGGAATTGGAGAATTCAAAAGTATTTTAATTGGGGGTTCAATTATTTTAATATTTGAGTTGTCAACTCTCGTTTATTGCATTGCAAAGGTTGAAAAGTCAAAAATACCTGAAATATTAAAGGGTGGTAATTTATGATTGTGATAAATGAGTTAACAAAAGTGTATGATGGAAGGCCACTCTTTTCAAATCTTAGCTTAACTATTAATGAAGGTGAATTTGTTGTTTTTTCTGGTGTAAGTGGATGTGGTAAAACGACATTGTTAAATATGATTGGAGCTCTTGAACCTTTTGACTCTGGGTCAATTGTTGTTGGTGGGTTAGATATAGGTAACAAGAAGACGCATTTAAAGTATTTTAGAGAAAAAGTAGGTTTTTTATTTCAAAACTTTGCTTTAGTAGATAAAAAAACTGTAAATGAGAACTTAAAGTTGATTCGAAAAGGATCAAGAAGTGGATTGTCCATTCAAGAAGCTATCAAAATGGTAGGATTAACACAGAAGCTGAATAATAAAGTATATACCCTTTCTGGTGGAGAGCAACAAAGAGTGGCGCTTGCTCGGCTGATGTTAAAAAAATGTGATGTTATATTAGCTGACGAACCGACTGGTTCTCTTGATCGAACAAATGCACTGATTGTTTTAGATATTTTAAAAGAAATGAATAAGCAAGGAAAAACGATTATACTTGTCACTCATGATGAAACAATAAGAGATCAATTTGAAAGGGTGGTTTATTTATGAAGAAAAAATGGATGATTCTATTTTCAATAGTTGTTTCCGTTTTTATTGTCTGGAATATCATATGGTATTTATTGATATCTCACACATACAACCCTTTAGTAAAGGAAATGCCCAAGGATAATTTTGGAGAGTATTATATTGAGAACGATGGTTATTCATATTATGCAACTAAGCCTGACTATTTAAGTTCGACTGGAAATCTAGTGGTTACAAGATTAGAAACAGATAACTGTATTATTATTTGGCCATCTATTTATGGTAACAAAGTGGAATATGGAGCGATGATTAAAGTCGGGAATACTGGAATTGGGATCACCATTGATGAAAATTTGAACCCAATTAATGATAGTGAAGAAGACTCGAAAGTGATAGATGATAATAAAAAAGAGCTAGAAGAGTTAATGGCTAAAGCCAAAGTGATGTGGGACCTACAGTAAATATTAATCTCTAAGAGGATGAATCACGCCCAAAAGAGATTTTTTTTGTAAAGAAATGATGCCGTCTGTAATATCACGACACTACATAATTTCGGGAAATAAAATATGAAATAGATTTCAGTAAATAATATACAATATTCCGATTTAGCTTCTGACTTTTGTCATGATAAACTTTAATCATTAAGGAGAAGCACATCGAATTGAGGTTCAGTTGAGAGTAAAGAATAGCAGAAACAAATAAAAGCGCAAGAAAATCATTTGTTTGATAAATCGTGAATTTAGTCATTTCAAAATCTAAATGATTTGGATTAGAATTTTGTGTATAATGACAAGTGTAATTCAGCATGAAAGATGGTGGTTATTATATGTTAGATTATTATTTCACTCGAAATATTTCTGAAAGTCAAAGGTTTTCAACCTTTAATTATGCGCATTTCATTTACATTGCATTAATCATTCTAACGCTAGTCCTGCTTACTATTTATCTGCGGAAGAAACCAGTGGAAGACCGATGGCGCTTGCTCAGACGCTTCGTTTGGATTATGCCTGTATTGTATTTCTTTCGATTAGCAATGTTTATCTATCTCGACCGGGAATTAGGAATATCCTACCTTGAGCACCGATTGCCATTAGAAATTTGCGATTTCAGTATGTTTCTACTTCCAATCGCTATGTATACGAGAAATCGAATTGTTTTGAACTATCTTTATGCGATTGCCATGATTGGTGCAATCATTGCGAATCTGACTCCAAGTACGGATTATTACGGTCACTATGCTTCATTTAGTTGGCAAATCATGTTCTTCTTTATCGCTCATGGCTTGATTGTGATATTTGTATTGTTGCCAATTACAACAGGTTTGTTCCGCCCTGACTATCGCACAATTCCTAAATTCTTTGGACTATTTGCGTGCTATTGTGTTTTCGTGTACATCATCAACAGTATCATTGGGAGTAATTATATATACATTAACAAGCCTGCAAAAGGTACGCCAACCGTCCTGTTTGATCAGTGGTTCGGAACGCCAGGTTTCCTCATTCCTTTTGCATTGTTGTTTCTGGTTATCATCTCCTTGTTCTACTTACCATGGATGATTGGTGATAAACGGAATCAGAAAAAGCGCGGCACATCATTGTAGGCAGATTTAAAGCTGATATGGGTAAAGATCGCATGTACTGACGCGATTTTCACTCATTTCAGCTTTTTTGAACTAAGATGGCAACAATGGAATCGCCATTCTGCTCTATGTAAGCGTCATTTCCATTGAAAATGAAGTCGAAATCACCATTTTACCTTGTAAAAGTTGCATTTTTCATTGAAAATGTTGCCGAAATCGCTGTTTGTTATAGAATACTTTTTTCTTTTTTAAATTTTAATGTATAATGTAAAAATATAAGTATTTATGAATATTGTTCTCGTCAACTGGTTATCACGGCTGATAACTGAGCGGATAGATGTGAGAAAGTAGGATTATTGTGATTATTCCAAAAGAAGGAGCAAAGTTTCAAATTCATAGTTATAAACACAATGGGCAGATTCATCGTGCTTGGCGTGAGTCGACCGTTTTGAAGGCATCACAATATATTTTGATTGGTGGAAATGAACGGACTTTGGTGACCGAGTCAGATGGGAGGATGTGGTGGACTAGGGAACCTGCTATTTGCTATTTCCACTATCAAAACTGGTTCAATGTTATTGGCATGTTGAGAGAGGATGGCATTTATTATTATTGCAATCTCAGCTCGCCATATGTCTATAATGAGAATACCGTTAAATATATTGATTACGACTTAGATGTGAAAGTCTTTCCTGATATGTCGTATGCAATTCTAGATGAGGATGAATACGCTTTACATAAAGATATGATGGGATATCCTGAGAAAATTGATCAGATTCTTTATCAGAACATGGATCAATTGATTCGTTGGATTGAGACAAGGAAAGGACCATTTGCGGCTGATTTTGTTCCGTCATGGCATCGCAAGTTCACCAATATTCTTCGTCGCAAAGTTAATAATTAAGCTGAGTTTGAAAAGCCCAACTAGTATGTATTTTTAAGAAAAATTTTAAAATGAGAAAATAGAAGAGTTGATGGAATGAATTCGATTAAACGCTATATGCAATTTGTCATGCCATATAAGTGGCGAATTATTGTTACGATTCTAGTTGGGGTGGTGAAATTCACCATCCCATTAGTTTTCCCATTATTGATGAAGTACCTCGTAGACGATGTGCTCAGTAATGGCCAATTATCACAAGATGAGAAGCTCCAGAAGTTATATATTGCAATGGGTGTGATGTTTTTCATCTTTGTTATTCTGCGTCCACCCGTTGAGTATTTTCGCCAATTCTATGCACAATGGACAGCAACGAGGGTGCTTTATGATGTTCGGGATAAGTTATTTACCCATATTCAGAAACTAAGCTTTCGTTATTATGCCAATGCCAAGGTTGGAGAGGTTATCTCCCGCATCATCAATGATGTAGAGCAGACGAAAGACTTCGTGATCACAGGGTTGATGAATATTTGGTTAGACATTGCCACGATTTTCATTGCAATGGCAATTATGTTCACCATGGATGTCGAGCTCACACTTGTTTCGATCATAATGATTCCTGTATATATGATTTGTGTTCGATATTTTTTTGGACGGCTGCGAGCACTTACTCGTAAGCGATCACAGGCGCTTTCTGAGCTTCAGGGTTATTTACACGAACGGGTGCAGGGAATTCCGGTTATCAGAAGCTTTGCGATTGAAGCTCACGAGCAAAAGAATTTCAATGAGAAGAACCTGAACTTTGTTGATCGTGCTTTCGAGCAGACAAGGTGGAATGCCAGATCATTTTCTGTGGTGAACACTGTGACTGACTTGGCGCCGCTACTTATCATACTTTACTGTGGCACCCAAGTAATTCACGGAAATTTGACGGTTGGAACGATGATTGCCTTTACTGGTTATATCGATCGTTTGTATAATCCGCTTCGCCGCTTGGTGAATGCCTCTACGACCTTGACACAGTCAATTGCTTCGATGGATCGGGTGTTTGAACTTTTCGATGAGCAATATGATATTACAGATAAACCAGATGCAAAAGAATGTAAGGCAATCAAGGGAGACATCACCTTTGATCATGTTAGCTTTTCATATAACGAGGGCGAGCGCTATGCACTTAGGAATATAAATCTAGAAATAAAACGTGGTGAAACCATGGCGCTTGTAGGAATGAGCGGTGGTGGGAAATCAACACTTGTGAGTTTGCTTCCGCGGTTTTATGATGTCACGGGCGGTAGCATCCAGTTGGATGGTACTGATATCCGCGATCTTAAAGTACACTCACTCCGCGATAAGATCGGTGTCGTGTTTCAAGATAGTATCCTGTTTAGTGACTCGGTTTATAGCAATATTCTCATTGGAAAACCAGATGCAACCGAGGCGGAAGTGGTCGAAGCAGCGAGACAGGCAAACGCTGACGAATTCATTACGCAATTAGAGGATGGCTATCACACATTGGTTGGTGAACGTGGGGTTAAACTTTCTGGTGGTCAGAAACAGCGGATTGCAATTGCGCGAGTGTTCTTGAAGAATCCACCGATTTTGATTCTAGACGAGGCGACTTCTGCGCTCGATTTGGAGACTGAACATCAGATTCAAGAATCCCTTTTGAAGCTGTCAAAGAATCGGACGACTTTTGTTGTCGCGCATCGTTTATCTACGATAACCCATGCCGATCGAATTGTGATGATTGAACATGGTGAAATAACCGAAATCGGATCGCACCAAGAGCTCATGGCAAAGCAAGGTGCTTACTATCGTATGTTCCAAGTGCAACAATTAGAGATGTGAGGCAAGTGAGAGTTTGACACAAAAGCACTCTTGAAATTATCGTTCTTCTACACAAAGAATAAAGGGCTACCCATGCAATATCACCTTGGTGAAATACATGAGAAGCCCTTTTCTAATTTGCTTTTGCTTGCGCATTTTCATTGTGGAAACTTTGATAGCTATGGAGCAGTACTTGAAGATGCTGCAAATGTTCGCCATACTCAAACATGGAGGCCGTTAGCGTAGTCATTCGGAGAATGAGGCTTTCCTCAACATCCTTCATATTTCGTAGCTCGCCCAATAATCCGATTAAACCAGCAATATTTGTGGAATCAAATACCTTTTGCTCATGAGGTTTCTTTAAGAAATTCTCATAAATCTGCTTGTGATGTGCCATCAAGATATCTATTTGACTAATGACTCTTTCTTGGAAATTGGTTGGCATTTGTAGAAATGAATCTTCAAGATGGTGAAACTTTCTCAGTACTTCGTAAGCCCGTTTGGACGTGGAAATCATCGACCGATATATCACAAGCTTTCTGGCTTTACTGATCTCTCTCTTTTTGTAGAACTTGCGCTCGTCCTTGAAGAATAAGTAGGTGTTCTCAGCAAGAACAAGTTTCTTCCGCAATGCATCAAAATCCCGTTTTAGTAGGGTAGGTTTCTCTTCATATTGCGTTCGCCGATCAAGCCATTCTACAACTGCAGTGGCATAGTCAATGATTCGTTCCAGCAGTCTTGATTCATATTTGGGTGGAAACAAGAGCACATTGACAAAGAACGCTGCCAAAACACCTAGCATAATTGTTGAAAAGCGCATCAACGAAAACTCGATAAAGTTTCCACTTTGTGCTTCCATGATAACAATTAAAGTTACCAAGGCATTGGCCATGTAGCTCTCGTTCTTGATTTTCATCATAATAGTTATCATTAGGATGGCACCAATACCAACAACAATGGGACTTGTTCCAAACAAAAGAACAAGGACGATTGCAATCGTAGCGCCCACTAAGCTTGCGACGAATTGTTCTAGTAAAGAAAGATAGGAGCGGTAGACAGTTGGTTGAATTGCAAATGTCGCACTGATTGCAGCAAGGATAGGCGTTAGCCCTAGCATTTGAGCTAAATATAGCGAAACCACAATCGCAATTCCTGTTTTTAATATACGAGCACCAATAGGTAACCTATTAAAGTGCCATTTCTCTAAAAGCATGATGTACAGCTCCTAATGTTCGTTCTATATCTGAATCTGTATGAGCGGAGGTTATGAACCATGCCTCATATTTCGAAGGCGCTAGGTTAACCCCTTGTGCCAGCATTAACTTGAAAAATCTTGCAAACTGCTCGCCATCCGTAGCCTCTGCTTGTTTATAGTTTTCGATTTTTTCCTTGGTAAAATACACTGCAAATGAACCTTTCACTCGGTTGATGGAAATATCAATACCATGTTCAACCGCTGCTTCTGCAATTCCATCAGCAAGTTTCTGCCCTAAACGATCTAGGTGTTGATAGAATCCGTCTTCCTTCATGACCTCTAGACAAGCAATTCCAGCAGAGATTGATGCAGGATTTCCTGCCATAGTTCCAGCTTGGTAAGCAGGTCCGAGCGGTGCTACTTGCGCCATGATCTCCTTTTTCCCGCCGTATGCACCAATAGGTAAGCCGCCACCAATGATTTTTCCGAGTACTGTCAAGTCTGGCGTGACACCTAATAGGTTTTGTGCGCCACCATACATGAAGCGGAATGCTGTAATGACTTCATCATAAATCACTAGTGCACCAGCTTTGTGTGTGATTTCATTAACTGCCGCTAGAAATCCTTGTAGTGGTTCAACAATACCGAAATTACCTACAATAGGTTCTACCAATACACCAGCAACCTGATCACCCCATTTATCCATTGCTTCTTGAAAAGCAGAAACATCGTTAAAGGGAACGGTGATGACTTCTTGTGCAATACTTTGTGGGACGCCAGCAGAATCCGGTGTACCTAATGTCGATGGTCCTGAACCCGCAGCCACCAATACCAAATCAGAATGACCGTGGTAACATCCCGCAAATTTCATGATTTTGTTCCGACCCGTGTAGGCGCGAGCAACACGGATGGTTGTCATCACTGCCTCCGTACCAGAGTTGGTGAAACGAACCTTATCCATCGATGGAATTGCTTCCTTCAGCATCTTTGCCAACGTTAACTCATAAGGTGTAGGCGTTCCAAATAATGTTCCGTTTTCAGCAGCTTTGGTAATCGCCTTTGTAATATGTGGATGTGCATGTCCAGTAATGATTGGTCCATATGCAGCGAGATAATCAATATATTTGTTGCCGTCAACATCCCAGAAGTATGCACCCTGTGCTCGTTCCATGACAACAGGCGCGCCACCCCCGACTGCTTTATAAGATCTTGAAGGAGAATTTACTCCGCCAACTATATGCTCTAAAGACTCATTGTATAAAAGCTCAGATTTTTCATGATTCATTTTCTTTCTCCTTATAATGTAAACTTGTACAAGCCAGTAAGGACTATGACTTCGACCATTTTACCACTTTATATTCATAAAAGCTCAAGAATTTTATTGTTGGCAAATTTAATTTCTTTTATAAAATGAATTATATTTATCTTCAAAATAATTATGAATAATGAAAAATTTTCGCTCGTTTTCTTTTGAACCATGATAAAATAAAATTGATGATTTAAAAAAGCAGGTGACCATTCGTGAGTTTATTTAAGAAACTATTTAGTGATGATGAGTTTACGGAAGAAGTAGTAGTTGAGGAAAAAACAAAACAAGCAAAGTTTCTTTTCCCAATTGTTGACGACACGTTTCCTAATTCAGTCGCGAAATGGAAGCAAGACGGGAAGGATCCGAATTTGCAATCAAGTCGGCGACCAGTAGCAAGACCCTTGCCAGAGGTTGCTCTAGACCAAGAAACGCGCCGGTCACGACGATTACAAAAGGAAGCTTCAGTGGAAGACCAACTTCCCTTTTTCTCAACTAAATTTAAGCCGATAGAAGTACCTCCACCTATGCATATGCTTTTCAATCGAGAGGCACAGGTGGTTTTTGAGTTGCCAGATTTCTCAAATAAGTGGGTAGATGAATCGAATGATCGTGTGGATGGAACGGATGATCGGATAGCTGGAACGGATGATCGGATAGCTGGAACGAACGATCGGATAGCTGGATCGAACGATCGGATAGATAGAACGAACGACCACTTAGCTGGAACGAACGACCACTTAGCTGGAACGAATGATCATTTAGCTGGAGAGAATGAACGTTTAATAGAAGATGAGTTATCATTCAGTCAAGAACCCCTCATGGGAAAATCCGAGTTTTTGCAAAACATCTCAGCTTTAGTGGAATCGTTGAAAGACAATAAAGTACTTGGCAGAGATTATTTAGATCAGTCTGGGCAAGCAAATTTGTTTCCGATGGATAAGGCGCATGACTCAGAAAGCATTCAGACGGCAGTGAATGAGATGTCAAGCTCCGCATGGACGAATACTCAGGCACTCACTGGGTCAGAAAGTGACATGTTAGCTTCTAACCAAAACCCTGATCGTGATATACAGTCACTAACGAAAGAATCTTTAACAGCTACATTTCTGAATCAATCATCTGAGCCATCAAGATTTCAGAGTAGAATTGAAGAGATGAAGGATCAAGTTACCTTTGAAGAGTCTCGGAACAGACAAGTGCACGCTAAAACGCTTGAATCAAAGAGCGTGAGTCATGGCCGTTACCAATTGCCCAAAATCGAACTGCTGCAACCAAGTTCAGAGAAATTCGAAGATACCGATTGGGTGGAGCACCAAGTCGAATTATTAGATGATACACTATTTCAATTTAATGTGAATGCCAAAGTTGTTCATTATGAACAAGGTCCGTCAGTTACTCGTTTTGAAATTCAGCCAGAGCCAGGTGTGAAAGTAAGTAAAATCACCAACCTGGGTGATGATTTGAAACTGAGCCTAGCTGCTCGTGATATTCGAATCGAAGCACCAATCCCAGGGAAAAGAACAATAGGAATAGAGATTCCAAACCGGAGCTCACGCCCTGTTTTCATTCGAGAAATCCTTGAAGACCAAGCATTTAGGCAGCATCCATCACCACTTGCGATTGCAGTGGGTCTGGATATCTCTGGTAGACCGATTACCACTGATATGATCAAAATGCCCCATGGATTAGTAGCAGGATCTACTGGATCTGGAAAAAGTGTTTTCATTAACTCTATGCTTGTGAGCTTACTCTATAAATCGGCACCAGAAGATGTAAAGCTGTTATTGATTGATCCGAAAATGGTAGAGTTGAACGCATATAATGGGATTCCACACTTGGTAACTCCAGTCGTCACTGATCCGAAAACTGCAACAGCAGCATTGAAATGGGCAGTTGATGAAATGGAGAGACGATACGAACTGTTTGCAAAAGCTGGGGTGCGTGATATTGTTCGCTTCAATGAAAAGGCGATTATGTCTGCACAAACAGAAGTGAAACTCCCGTACATTGTGATTGTGATAGATGAGCTAGCGGATTTAATGATGACAGCTCCAGTAGATGTTGAAGATTCAATCTGTCGCATAGCACAAAAAGCTCGCGCTGCAGGGATGCACCTGATTGTTGCGACGCAACGACCGTCAGTGGATGTTATCACAGGCTTAATTAAAGCAAATATTCCTACAAGAATTGCCTTCTCAGTGTCAGCACAAATCGATTCACGAACAATTCTTGATCAAGGTGGTGCTGAGAAACTACTAGGTAGAGGCGATATGCTTTTTCTAGAGAACGGTACTTCCAAGACAATGAGATTGCAGGGTACATTCGTAACAGATGCAGAAATTGAAAAAGTCGTGCAACACATCAAAAGTCAAGCTTCGCCAAACTATCTATTTGAAAAAGAAGAATTAATTAAAATGAGTCAGCAATCTCAAGTAGCTGATGATGACCAAGATGAACTCTTTCTGGAGGCATGTGAATTCTCGATCGAGACAAACAGTGCCTCGACATCAAGTCTGCAGAGACGATTCCGCATTGGCTACAATCGTGCAGCTAGAATCATCGAATTAATGGAGCAATATGGCGTGATTTCAGAAACAAATGGCACCAAACCTCGCAATGTTTTAATTACAAAAACAGAGTTAGAAACACTTCGAACGCTATTCGATATGAGCAAGTTTTGACAGTACACGCCTAATATGTCAAACTAGTAACGGTTTGCAACATTCGAATTGAAACAGCTATCCATTTGGTCCGATGCTATTGGATGTAAATGGAGGCTACGGATTTTCTGATGTCTAGGCAATGTTTGTGCTTTGAATCGGGATTAACAATGTTGACAACGAGAATCGTAACTGTCAAATCGGGATAAATAAGTCATATTTTTCTAAAGGATTGAATAATGAAGGAAATCGAATTAAAGCTAAATGGGCAGTTAGATCGTTTGACAAATCGCACTTTTAAATTTGATAAGCGTGTTGCAGAGGGATGGTTCTCTGCAGTCTATTTTTTAAAGACAAAAGAAATTGTTGAAGAGTTTACTCCTGAGAATTTCGTTACGATGCAGTTCTTCCAGCGGAACAACGCTGTTTTGTGTGGCACTGATGAGGCAATCGCTTTGATACAATCGTTTGCAGAAGATCCTGCTTCATTGGAAGTGCACTCGCTGAAAGACGGGGATAAGATTACGCCTTTTGAAACGGTGATGACCATCACTGGACCTTATCAAAATTTCGGCTTCCTAGAGGGGCTTATTGATGGGATTTTGGCAAGACGAAGCTCAGTGTCTACAAATGTTTATAATGTGGTTACAGCAGCGCATTCTGGTGGTGTGCAGAAGCCAGTCATTTTCATGGGAGATCGTGACGATCACTTTCAAATGCAGTCTGGAGATGGTTATGCTGCATATATTGGTGGTGCTACCGCACAAGCCACACACGCCATGAATGAGTGGTGGGGGATTGCAGGGATGGGCACAATGCCACATGCATTGATACAATTATTTGAAGGAGATCTTGTGAAGGCATGTGAAGCATACCACAAGAAGTTTCCACAAGATGATTTGATCGCACTTGTTGACTATAACAATGATGTTATTGAAGATTCATTGAAAGTTGCAAGGGTTTTTGGGGAAACATTAAAAGGAGTACGTTTAGATACATCTCGAACCATGATAGACAAGCACTTTCTGCGAAATCAACATTTACTAGGCACATTTGATCCAAGGGGTGTCTGTGCTGAGTTGGTTTGCGCGCTTAGGGATACCCTAGATAAAGCTGGCTTTTCACATGTGAAAATAGTGGTAAGTGGTGGTTTTTCTGTACAAAGAATCAAGGAGTTTGAAGAAAACAAAATTCCTGTAGATATGTATGGTGTTGGTGGAAGTCTGCTGAAAGTGAATCTAGGATTCACTGGGGATAACGTGACATTAAACGGTAAGCCTCAGGCAAAACAAGGTCGTAAATATTGGCCAAATCCAAGATTAGAGAAGGTTGAGCTGGTCGATTATTGTCCGCTTGAATTTTCATAAATTATTCTGTAATGTTGATTAAGTTAATTTTAAATGCATAAAATCTATTATAGTATTGACGTCATTGAAGGCGTTGGGGGTAAGGCATGACCATATATCATTTTGTGGGTATCAAAGGCTCAGGTATGAGTTCTTTAGCTCAAGTATTGTTTGACACAGGTTGTAAAGTCCAGGGATCAGATGTAGATAAGCATTTTTTCACTGAGGATGCGTTGGTGGATCGCGGAATTCAAATTCTACCTTTTGATGAAAATAACATACATAAGGATATGACAATTATTGCCGGCAATGCTTTCCCAGACGAACATCCGGAGATAGCAATGGCGAACGCGATGGGTATCCCGGTTATCCGCTATCATCATTTTCTAGCTGACTATCTGAAAAAGCATGTGAGCATTGCAGTAACCGGTTGCCATGGGAAAACTTCAACAACTGGACTTTTGTCGCATGTTCTTAAAGGCGCCTACCCAACCTCCTTTCTAATTGGTGACGGTACTGGCGAAGGAGATGAGGATGCAAAGTATTTCGTTTTTGAGGCATGTGAATACCGACGACATTTCCTATCGTATCACCCAGATTATTGTATTATGACAAATATTGATTTTGACCATCCCGATTATTACAAAAATATGGATGATGTATATACTGCGTTTCAAGAAATGGTACACAATGTTAGTAAGGCAATTGTCGCATGTGGCGATGACGAAAATCTTTGCCGACTACAAGCTAATCTCCCGATTGTCTACTATGGGTTCGGTGAAGGCAATGAATTTCAAGCAACAAATTTGAAAACAAACTCTGCCGGGACTTCATTCGATGTTAAAGTGAAAGGAAAGCACTTTGACAGCTTTGCAATTCCGAATTTCGGCAACCATAGTGTACTAAATGCATTAAGTGTGATTGCGCTTTGCTATTATGAGAACTGTGACGTGGAGATTGTGAAGGAGCAACTGCTAACATTTAGTGGGGTTAAGCGAAGATTTACTGTGAAGTCCTTCGGCTCTCAGATTCTGATTGATGATTATGCACATCACCCAACTGAGATTGCAGCGACGCTGGATTCAGCCCGCAAGAAGTTCCCAGATCGTGATATTGTTGCGATTTTCCAACCGCACACGTTTACTAGAACACAGAAATTTCTTTCAGAATTCGCAGAAGCTTTGAGTAATGCAGATCGAATCTTCTTATGTGATATCTTTGGCTCTGCTCGTGAAGAGCGAGGAAGCCTTTCGATTCGGGACCTGTGCGACAAGATTCCAGGAGCGGAAATTCTCTCCGAAGAGGATCCATCTAAGTTAAAGGAATTCCATGATTCAGTACTGATATTTATGGGTGCAGGAGATGTACAGAAATATCAGGAAGCCTATGAGAAGTTATAAGCCTGAAAATGACATACTGAGATTAGCGGTGAAATCAGGATTACACCGCTAATCTTTTTGTATGTTAGGTGGTTTTATAGAATTTGCATGGCAAACGATTGTGGTAGGCTGGCGAATCACCAACCTCCATGAAATCGCTCGCAGTAATTGCCTTATCTTACTTCAAATTTTCTGGATTCAAGCACTCAAGCGCTGGTATCACAAAACGGCCATCCTTGCGAATGAGTACGTCATCAAACCAGATTTCACCGCCACCCCAGTCTGAGCGCTGGATCGATACTAAATCCCAATGGATATCAGAATGATTCCCATTGGAAGCTTCATCATAGCAAGAACCAGGAGTGAAGTGGAAACTGCCGTCAATTTTTTCATCAAAAAGAATGTCTTGCATCGGTGTTGAAATAAAGGGGTTAACTCCGATCGCAAACTCACCAACATAACGAGCGCCTTCATCTGTATCAAATACCTGATTAAGACGTTCTGTATTATTTGCAGTTGCTTCGATAATCTTGCCATCCTTGAATTTCAATTGTACGTTTTCGTATGTAAAACCTTGATATGGCGAAGCGCAATTGTAAGAAATGACACCATTAATTGAATCGCGAACTGGTGCTGTGAATACTTCACCATCAGGTATATTCATTTCACCTGCACACTTAATCGCTGGGATATCCTTAATTGAAAATTGTAAATCAGTACCTGGACCAACAATATGAACTTTGTCAGTATTATTCATGAGCGCAACAAGATTATCCATTGCCGTATTCATTTTGCTATAGTCAAGGTTACACACATTAAAGTAGAAGTCCTCAAATGCTTCAGTGCTCATCTTCGCTAGTTGAGCCATTGACCCAGTTGGATAGCGCAGAATTACCCAACGTTTCTGCAGGCGATGATTCTTGTGCACGATATTCCAAACTGTTTGCTCATAAATCTTGGTGTTCGCTGCAGGGACATCCGATAATTCATTTATATTTGCGCCAGATCGAATCCCAATATAACAATCTGTTTGTTTCATAATATTTGCTTCATATTCAGCAAGATTTGTGAAATGTTCAAGTGTTGCCCCAAGTCTTAGCGCACGTTCTACCTGCGCATCCTTAATGCTAACATAGGGCTGCCCACCCACCGCGTAAGCTTCTTCAACGAGAGCTAGAATTAGCTCCTTTTCAAAAGAACCATTATTTTCAATGAATAGCTTTTCGCCTTTCTTCAACTTAACTGAATAGTTAATTAGATTTCTTGCCAATTGCTGAACGCGTGGATCTCTCATCGGGTTGCCTCCATTTATTTGGTGTTATCCTAATTGTCGTTAGAAATGTAACTTAAAACTCCTGATAAAATTTTCAAAGACGAGGAATAATTCACGAAGGATAGCAGGACTATCCTAGGAAATTATGACGAAGTATTTGGGAATCTTAGCGAGTTTTAAGTCGCATTACTAACGACAATTAGAATTGACCACCATTTTTATAAAAGTAATTCTACACTAATTACTTGGAAAACAGTACTATTTCATCCTCGGAATTTCATATTCAAACCACTAATAGTGCGCGCTTCAGAGTGCAATCAGAAAACGCTACATAAATTGTCAAATCTGTATGATTGACATTTGAATAGTGATGAATGTAAAATAGTCATATCTAAATTCAAATGGAACAGCATTTTTGTTAAGGAGGTTTTGAGCTATGGATCCATTTAAAGAGGCACTGAACACCCTTAAACAAACCGGTGTTAGAATGACGCCACAACGTCAGGCAATCTTAGAATTTTTGTCTTCGACTTTATCCCATCCCACTGCGGATGATATTTTTAAAGCATTAGAAACTAAGTTTCCTAGTATGAGTGTTGCAACAGTATACAACAACTTACGTGTTTTTAAGGAAAATGGGTTAATTACAGAAATGACATATGGTGATGCTTCAAGCAGATTTGATTTCACAACAAACAATCACTATCACGTCATTTGCCAACAATGTGGCAAGATTGTCGATTTCCAATATCCTGGAATCGATGCGGTTGAAGATGTCGCAGCGCGCCTAACAGGATTCCAAGTTTCTAATCATCGGTTAGAAATTTATGGTAACTGTCAAGATTGTGCCAATAAAGAAATACACTAGACCATCCTCAACTGGCTTAGATTGATCTTTAGCGAATGGAAAAGAGATAACCCAAAAAGAATAAGTATTACTCGAGAAACGGTGTATTCTAGCATCGTTTTTTTTTGTGTATACAAAGGTTTCAACCATTAAATACTATTGAAATCCTCATTAATCGTTACCGAAGGTTTCGAAAAACCATTTTTAAATTATGCTATAATGTGGTCAACATTGAATGGCTTGAAACTAATCTTATTTTTAGCCCAAATCGCATCTCTCTCTGCTAGCCTCTGTGTCATATGCATTTGTTACTGTTGTCACATTGGGTCAGAATTTGTTGAAATAAGAGCAAGGATAATCGCTAGAAGGGTGTTGTGACATGAAGAAAAGAAAATTTCACTTTGGTCTTCAAGCGAAATTTGTTTCAGCATTTGTGGTGCTCGCTCTTATGCTTTGTGGCTCTCTCTACTGGATTAATTACAATAACTACAAGGATGCCCTATTTTCAAAACATGGGGAGGACGCAAGGAATATTTCAAATATTGCTGCATCGATATTGGATGGTGACAGAATTTCAAACTATGCATCAACACTTCAGAAGGATGAAGCATATGAAGGTGCATTACATCAATTAGACTTAATCAAGGAAAATGCGAAGCTTGCATATCTGTATGTTGGAGTGCTCGATCAGAAAACTCAAGATGTCACCTATATATTTGAAGCAACAAAAGAGGGGGACAATCCTGCTGACATTTTCCAGCTAGGTGATGTAGAGCATTTGGACGAAGTTCCCGCCATTGTTACAAATGCGATGAAAGGTGATAAGACTAATAAAGAGCTTAATATTACGAAAACAGATTATGGCTATTTAGCTTCTACTTTCACCCCGGTTTTCGATTCGAACGGCAAAGTTGTTGCTTTGGTAGGGTTAGATGTTTCTGTTGACAAGATGATGAATGACCTCAATGACTATCTTCGAACGGTCATCTCATTAACAATTGGCATTGTACTAATAAGCTGTATTCTCCTCTGGCAGTTCGCCCGGATAGCAGTTGTATCTCCAATCTCACGACTTACCAATAAGGTGACGAATTTTATCACAGGAGAACAACAACAGAGTTTTGAGAAAATAGAGTTAAAAACAGGTGATGAAATTGAGGATTTGGCAACTTCTTTTAACAAAATGGTTGCCGATTTGAATCAATATATCGTGAATTTAGCAAATGTTACTTCTGAAAAAGAACGGATTGCGACGGAATTACTAGTAGCACAAAATATTCAACAAAATATGATGCCAGCGCTATTTCCAAAGTTTTCAAAACGAGATGACATTGATTTGTATGCAATTAACCTACCAGCAAAAGAGGTAGGCGGAGATTTCTATGATTTCTTTTTTGTCAATGAGGAAGAAACAAAAATATGTATAGTCATTGCAGATGTTTCTGGGAAAGGTGTTCCGGCTGCCTTGTTCATGGCGATTTCCAAAACACTTATCAAGAATCAAGCCTTCATGGGTGAAGATCCAGCAGCAATTCTCACTAAAGTAAATCAAACTTTGGCTGTGGATAATTCTGATAATATGTTTGTGACAGTATTCATAGGGATGTTAGATTTAGAATCAGGATTACTTGAGTTCGCAAGTGCTGGTCATAATCCGCCAATACATAGAAATTTGGATGGTGAATGCAAATTTGTTTATCCGCAAAGATCACTACCGCTTGCAGCGATGGAAGGAATCCAATATACGCTTGAGCAGTTGAACTTAGAAAAAGGGGAGCGCATTTTTCTTTACACTGATGGTATAACTGAAGCAACTAGCGCTTCGGGAGAGTTGTTCGGAGAAGATCGGCTTATCCAAGTTTTGTCAGAAGCAGATGAATCGACAAATTCTGAAGAAATTGCACAAAATATTCAAAGAGCAGTTGAGGCCTTTGCAATTGGGGAGGCTCAGTTTGATGATATTACGATGCTACATTTGATCCGCAAGAAAAAGGCGGAGGGGCGTTATCAGATCGAAATTGTGAACGAATTAAGTGAGATCGAACATGTGAATACCTTCTTCGAAGAAATAGCGAAAATGCATTTGATTTCATCGGAGCGACTCACAAAGGTTCAAATTTGCTTAGATGAGACCTTGAGTAACATTATTCGCTATGGTTATAATGGAGCTAAAGGCAAGACGATCAAGGTTGAATGCTTGATAGAAGAGGACGAAATCCGCATTAGAATCCAGGATGATGGGAAGCCATTTAATCCGCTAAAGCGTCAGACACCTGATGTTACATTAAGTGCAAAAGACAGAAAGATTGGTGGATTGGGGATTTTTCTAGTCAAAGAAATCATGGACAAAGTGGATTATATATATGAGAAGCAGCAAAACAGTCTCACAATGCAAATGAAATATAATCCTTTGGAGGAGAACAAATGAAACTTAACATTTCAGTTGACGAAGACACAGCAACAGTTACTCTAGAAGGTAGACTGGACTCAAACAGCTCCCCTGAGCTTGAGGGAGCACTGAAGGACGTATCAGAGTCTCCTAACTTAATTCTCGACATGGCTAACTTGGCATATCTCAGTAGTGCAGGTTTAAGAGTATTATTAGGAGCGCACAAGCAGAAAAAGGCAATGGATGGCGAGCTTGTGATTCGCAATGCCAACAACACAATTCAAGAAATATTTGATTTAACAGGGTTTTCAACAATTTTCACAATTGTATAGATTTTATGGTAGAAAATGAAGGTGAAACGATTTGGATCGGCAGCAAGCTTTTAAAGATCAAACACGAGTAGCACTCATTTCATTTATATTAGAACTTCCAAATATCTTATTAATGCTTTTCTTAACCATAACAAGCGGGTCGTTAATATTGATGATGGATACGATAGATACACTCAGCAATGGTATTCAATCTTATACTTTTTTTAATCTTTCAAAGAAATGTCAGAAAAGCGGTCGGTTTGAGTACGATTATGGGATGGGGAAATTTGAGTCCTTTGGCACACTGATTTCTTCAACGCTATTATACCTTGGGTTGATCGCAACTATTCTCTCGTCATTTTGGGCGTTTTTTCATATCATTCACCCAAAGGACGTACTTATTTATGCCATATTACTCAAATTAGTGAACGTTTTCATTGATGTTTTTGTTTGCCGTTCTCAGTACAAAATTAACAAGTCAGCTACGAGCAGTTTAATTTCATCTGGATTTGCTTTGGCCAAAAAAAATTTGATGTTTGACAGCATCACGCTTGTGACGATTAGCCTTTCATTTTTTTTTAGAAAGGGAGATTTCGTCGTCTATCTTGAACCAGCAATCTGTATTCTAATGGCTGCATACTTGTTGTTTGATAATTTCAAACCGTTTCGTGCAGCGGTTCATGATTTGCTCGACAAGACTGTTGATGAAAATTTGCAATTCAAAATTTTGAAAGCCTTGTCTTCGGGTTATGATTTATTCGATGATTTTCATGGAGTGAGAACTAGAAATAGTGGGAATATAATTTATATTGATTTATTGATAGAATTTCAAGATGACAAAACGTATGCACAAATCAAAGAGGCAATTATCGAATTAGAATCTCTTGTACAAAAGGAAATTCCGAATAGCGATGTCACGGTAGTCTTTTCAAATTCTAGTCAAAATAAATAAGCTGTGTCCTCAAACAGCGCTGACAACTCGAAAGATGATAGTGGCAGTTAAATTATCATTTTGAACAATCAACACTTTTTTGTCACACAGCCAATAAATAAAAATTATGTTCAGATAGGAAGGGTCCAAATGAATCAGTTTCATTCGTTTCTAGTAGATGTTAAAGAGAAGTATTCAGGGAAAACAGCCTTTCGCTTTCAACTAAATGATGAGGTTTTTGAAAAAAGTTATGAAAGTTTTTTTGAAGATGTACATACATTAGCCGCTGCCTTCCATGCAAATGGATTCAAAGGCAATGAAAACATTGCAGTCATTGGCGCAAATAGCTATGAATGGATTGTTTCATATTTTGCAATCGCCATTAGTGGAAATGTCACAGTCCCAATCGATAAGGATTTGCCGAGTGAGCGAATAATTGAAATGTTTGCTGACTATAGAATTACTGCAGTTGTTTACGATACAGAGCTCGCGAGTACCTTTTGTGCAATCAAAGGTGATATTCCAGCTACTAGGTCATTTCTGAAAATAGGCAATTCTGTAATCGAAGAATGGGAGGAAGGATACGAAGCCTTCCTGTTGACGGGTATCCAGTCACCAATGCAATTCGCGGATCCCGAAGATGAAAACAAATTAAGTGTCCTGTTGTCAACCTCTGGAACAACAGGGAAAAGCAAAGGCGTCATGCTGTCGCAAAAAAACCTTTGTCTCAATGCATATGCAACGAATGGGTTAACTTGCCCATTTGATGAAACAATGAACCCACTACCTTTTCACCATTCATTAGCTGGAATCGCCATTTTTATGGTATTAGCCAGAGGGAAGGCAATGTGCATCACCACATTGCGTCGTTTCCAAAAGGATCTTGGGGTCTATAGACCGACATTGCTGTATGCAGTGCCAATGATATTGGAAAACTACCACAAAAATATTTGGGAAATAGCAAAAAAGCAAGATAAGCTACATGAAATGAAAACCTTGATGGAAACAAGTAATCAGTTGCTAGGACAAGGTATCGATGTCAGACATAAATTGTTTGATCAAATAAATGCTCTTTTTGGTGGGAGAATCCGTTCAATTCTTTCCGGAGGTGCCCCGATTTCTCCGGAAATTGTTAGTGATTTCCGCAGCTGGGGAATTGAAATTACGGTTGGCTATGGCATCACGGAAGTATCCCCGGTCGTTTCACTCAATTACTGGGATAATTATGACGATAGCAGCGTTGGACTTCCGCTACCAGGAGTAGAAGTTACCATCAATAACCCCGATGAAAATGGTAAAGGTGAAATTTGCGTCGCAGGTGATTGCGTCATGTCGGGATATTACAATAATCCTGAGGCAACAGAGGATTCGCTGAAAAATGGTGTCTTCTTTACAGGAGATATTGGGATGATCAATGAAAGAGGATTTATTATCATCACAGGGCGCAAGAAAAACCTTATTATAACAAGTAATGGGAAGAATGTTAGCCCAGAAGAACTAGAGCTACCGATTCTCAAGTTGCCTTACGTGCATGAAGCAGTAGTCTACCAAGACAAAAACGAGATTGCTGTTCAAGTTTACTTCAAACCAGAATCCGTTGATGAGAAGTCAAAATCAACTTTGGCGGAGCAACTTCGCACAGATATTCAAAAAATCAATGCGCAATGGGTTAACTACAAGAGAATCACGAAAATCTCAACTAGAGATACAGAATTTGA
The DNA here is from genome assembly GCA_031554275.1 of Caryophanales bacterium. GTDB lineage: Bacteria > Bacillota > Bacilli > JARBTR01 > JARBTR01 > JAVBKB01. Next base: position 42,237 of record JAVBKB010000029.1, read on the forward strand.
AAAAACACCGAGTAAAAAAATCAAAAGAGATATTTTCTATACAGAATAGAATAGGCAGGTTCAAGATGTTTGATAAACTAGCAAGAATTATTAGCGAAAATACTAACATTGCATTAGCAGAAATTAAACCAGAAACAGATTTGATGATTGACTTGAAATTGAGTTCAATGGATCTAATAAATATCGTTGTTGCTGTTGAAGAAAGCTTTCAAGTCAGTATCCCAGATCGCGAATTAGTATATATATCAACAGCGCAAGACGTGGTAGATTTACTTGAGAAAAAAAGGCCCGGCAAAGGGGATAGATGAACTCATGTCATCCAATAATGACGAATACCGGTTAGCATTGATAACTGACCCTATCGATCAAGATTTTATATCAATACTATCAGAGTACAAAATAAGTACCGACAAAGATTTAGTAGTACCGACTGACACAATGTGTTACTGGATGGATGACTCGATCAAAATAGACTTTGACGTAAAGGTATTTGGATTCTATCGCAATGATGAAATTATTGGGCTGACCCAATATTTTTGGTCAAAAGTGAAAATTGTGCTACTTGATTTTGTGTTTATTAGGGAATCCGAAAGAAATTGGAACACATTGAAAATTTTCAAGCAATTAGTATTAGATCATATTGAAAGCAAAGTCGATTATGATTTTCTTGTTACAGAGATTGTTTATAAATGTGATGGAAAAGAACCAACTTCTTTTACAAAAATGCTCCTGCGAAGTGTTAAGGCTTTTGATTTCTCGGAAATCCAAGCGCCTTATTACATACCAGTTGAGGAGCCAATGGAAGCAAGGCTTATGATCTACAATCGTCCAATGAGAAGAACTACGATTAACAAAATAACATTTTTGGAGATCATCACTGTGATTTACCATAAATATTATTTTGATAACGTCAAACCATTGATACCTGTTGGCTTACATCAGAATTTGATGGGAAGGCTGGATCGGATCTTGACTCAAATTGAGCAGACTACGCCGGATGTCATCACAATCAACGGCTAACCGAATCACTTTCGTCAATCAAAGGGTAGGCTCGAGCGTTGCCAAAGAATTGATCGGGCAAAGGGGTTCGCCACATCAATCGTAGCAATGATGTGGCGACAAATTTATGTAGTAGGACGTGTTTTGGCCATTATAAAAATCGGTTCAAGTTTGCCGTCCTGATAGAGAAACTGCATTGAAGTAATCGGGATATTCCCTTGTGTGAAGAACTGCATATTCATTTGTGCAAGGATATCATAACCCTGCTCGTTACAAATGTCTCCAATAATTAGCACATCCTGATGTGGGATCGCAACAACCATTTCTCCTTGCAATTTCTCGTGCATCTTATCAAGATAAGCAGTTAGCAGCACACGAGACGCATCATAGCCATCATTTACATTAACGAAGTAGAAGTTATTGCCAGCTACTTCGTCTTTTCTATCTGTAAAAATGATTGCTCGTAAATTAGAGAGCGCCTTCTGATGTAGCGTATCCATACTATGTCCGCTTGCTTGGAGTAATGCTTCATCAATCAGTCTATAACTACTGCCTAAATCAAGTGCGTAATAAACCATTGTCTCTGCAGTATGTGCTTTTGTGATGAAGCGAGCTTGACCAGACTGCTTTGGAAAAGAGGTAGATCGGATCACTGGATAAATCCGGTGCTCGTTGCCAGTTAGGCTTTGTAAATTATCTGATTCTGTAGCGCGTAAGCTTTGCTCAACATAATAAGCGATTTCATCTGCAGTCGCAGTAGGCTCCGCGGTAAATCTTGCTGATAAAGTATTCAGATCAAGACTGACACCTGCTCCAGTTGTAGGGTTGATGTAACGTAATATGTTCGTTTTTTGATCAAATTCGGTGTTGAAATGACAAGATGCTAGCCTCGTGTCAAGCAGATTACGAATATCCATTATTCCTCCAGAGTAGAAAAGACTTTGGTAATAGCAAAAGCGATGAAACAAAAGAGGTTGGGAAAGTAATCCTAATTGTCTTTAGAAACTCCCATGACCTCGGGGTCACTGCGGGAATGAAAATCGGGGGATACCCACTTCAATAGTAATGTATAAGATGGAAGTGCAAGTCAAAGGGTGAGTATTATTGGTGGAAAAATCCATTTTCGTATAAAATGCAACTTAAAACTCCCGATAAAATTTTCAAAGACGAGGAATAATTTACGAAGGAAAGCGGTACTATCCTAGAAAATTATGACGAAGTATTTGGGAATCTTAGCGAGTTTTAAGTTGCATTTATACGACAATTAGGATAAATCTCACGCTTGCTTTGTGACGGAAGAAACGCACACATAGCAGTGTTTTTACTAACAGATAATTATGAGTAAACCCGCGCCACAAATTGTTGCGGATTTTTTCTAACCAGCTGGTTCCAACTCTTTTTCGAGTGGATTTCTATAAAGTTCGATGATTCAAATCTTCTAGCACTAGACGACGATGAATTACTCAGCTAATTGGTCGATGAAGGCTTCAATTTCCTGCTTCGTTTTTCTAGCGCCACTAACAAAACGCCCGATCTGCTTGTTATTATTGTAGGCAATAAAACTCGGGATTCCCATTACTTCAAGCTCAATGCACAGATCAAGAAACTCGTCTCGATCTACATAGGCAAATTTGTAAGCGGGATAGCTTGCAACGATTTCGTCGATAAATGGCTCTACAAATGTGCAATCAGGACACCAAGCCGCTGAAAACATCAAAATACATTTCCCCGATACCAGCTCATGATATTCCTCAATTGATTGTAACTTTTCCATATATATTCCCCTTTGTATACAAATTTTTCATTCCATTAGTCAATAACTTTATTCTTAGTCTCTGTTCCTAAGAAAACAACCGCCAACAATCCGATACTAATCGTAACGCAGAAAATAGTAAATATTACTGTAAAAGAAATATCATTCTCACTCAAAATGGGGATAAGAAGCGGTCCAGCAATTCCGCCGATTCTACCAACAGCAGCTGCCATTCCGACACCAGTGCCACGGATATTTTCTGGATACTGTTCAGGTGTATACGCATATAGCGCACCCCAGGCTCCGAGATTGAAGAAATTTAGAAATGCTCCCGAAATGAGAAGTCCTGTTAAACCAGTAGCTGCTCCAAAGAAGAAAGCGCTAGTAGCTGTGCCAAGCAGAAAGGTAACCAAAACGAACTTGCGTCCACGTCTCTCAATTAGCCAAGCTGCTAAACCATATCCAGGCAGCTGCGCCAATGCCATAATGAGAATGTATTTGAAACTATTAATCATTTCAAATCCCTTCAACTTCATGACGCTTGGTAGCCAAAGGAACATCCCGTAATACGAAAAAACAACAGCAAACCACAAGATCCATAACATAATGGTTCGCTTTGCATAAGGTTTTGACCAAACTAACTTTAATCTTTCACCCAATGGAATTCGTTGCTTTTTCTTTTGAGTGATCTCGGAATTTGGCAAGTGTACTCGTAGGTAAAGGGTATAGAACGCTGGCAGAGCACAAATTACCATTGCGATTCTCCAACCGTAATCCGGAATAATAAAAAACGCAATTAAAGCTGAAAGAATCCATCCGACTGCCCAGAAGCTTTCTAAGAGTACTACAATTAAACCCCTTTGCCTAATCGGAACACTCTCCGAAACCATTGTCGATGCAACAGGCAATTCCCCACCTAATCCAGCGCCGATAAGGAATCGCAAAATGAGAAAGAGTGTTAATGTGTTTGAAAGAGCAGTCAAACCACTACCGACCGAAAAGAGCAGAATGGTTATGATAAAAACATTCTTGCGACCAATCCTATCTGCAAGGATTCCGAAAACAAAAGCTCCGACAGCCATCCCGATGGAATTTACGATCGGAATGAATTTTGCTTGACCCAATGTTAACTGCCACTCGATACTAAGAGGCACAATTATAAACGAGATTAGACCAACATCCATTGCATCGAACATCCAACCTAATCCTGAAGTGAACAGTAACTTCTTGTTCGTGATTTTTCCCTTTTTGTTTGTAGCCATTGTCACTTGGGCACTATTTTGAACCGCCAATCAGAAACACTCCCTATTGTAACTTTTCAATCGAATTGACAATTCGCATCATGTCTTTCGCATCAGTAGCAAGATTTGACCGATTTGTGGAAGTTGAAATTTTGTAGCCACCTACGCCAATAGTTAATCCATAGGTTTGATTATTCTTATCAGCAAGTATATAGCCGAATTTCTCCCCATCGTTAAACAATTGATTAATCACATACTTCTTTTGCTGATGATTAAGCTCATTATAAAGAAGCTGACTTCCACGATCTTCAAGTGAATTGATAAAAATCAAGTATTTTTGATTCCCTTTTTTTATCGTCAAATTAAAACCGTCTTTATTTTCAATTATGTACCCTTGAGGTAGAAAAATTGAATACCCTTCAAAATCACTTTCGGATTTAAGCGGTTCCGAATGGAATTCATTCGAAGCCTCTTTGATTGCTTCTTTTTCTTGATTAATGATCAACGGCACGATAATCAGTGCGCTAAGAATCAAAACAGTAGGTACTAGCCATTTCCAATGCTTTTTTAACTTTTCAACTAATTTCATATACTCACCCTAAATTTATAAATCTTCTTTTTTAATGACACAATCCATACGCACCATTATACACCCATTTGTATATTTTACGATAAAAAAATACCCGAAACAGAAGTTTCGGGAGATAACATTTTGAATGAATGTTGTAGCTTTTATTATATTCTTAGGTACTCTATTTATTTTTACCTTTAGTGGCTTTTGGTCGGTTATGCTGAACTGCTGTCTCAGTTGCAAATTCCGATCCGAAATCAGCAGACTTATCATTTGAACCTTTTGCTCCAGTGCTTTTACTTTGCTTTGTCTCGTTCTTTTTAGACTTTGTCAATGAAATCACCTCCATAAACTGATGGAGACAGAGATTAACCTCTTCTCGCTATTAATATAACCAGGCTTATTTCTTACAATTCATCCTTATCCTAATTGTCGTTAGAAATGCAACTTAGAACTCGCTAAGATTCCCAACTTCGTCATAATTTCCTAGGATAGTCCCGCTATCCTTCGTAAAATTATTCCTCGTCTTTGAAAATTTTATCGGGAGTTGCATCTCTAATGACAATTAGGATTTGTTATTTTGAGTCTTGATTTATAACAACGAACTTGGGATGGGTCATTGAAGATAGCGGCAACGGGCTTTATATGTTTCTCATTTTCATGATGCTTCCGCAGATCATGATGGAAACACCAGCAGCCTGAAATGATCATTCACAATTTAAACTGAGAAAATCAACAAGACCATACTAAAAAAATATTGCACATAAAATCATTTGTCTGGGTGAAACTATCCTTAGTAGAGTAATCTCAAATGGAGGACCAAATGGCAAAGAATAATAACAAAAAAGTTGATTCCACAGAATTGATTCATCCGCATTCCAATCGTAAACATATGTATAATCAAGTGAACGGCGAAACGCAACCAAGTCAGACCGATATCAAAACAAAAGGACACAAAAAGCATGGTGAATAATTCGCCACGCTTTTTGTTTGCCAAATGAGCTACTAATAATCCTGTTCTCTGGTATAGAAAACCTGTTTTGCGAGTCAAGTCTGGCATGCTTAGTGCTTCACTTTTCGTACTTCTAGAAATTTCTCGCATGTCTAATTGATATTTTTATCAGGAAATCTGCAGCAACTTTACTGAGCATTGCAGTCCGCTTTCACCGTTTTTATAAAATTAACCAAGCTCATAACCCTTAGCCTTCATATTCATCAGAGGCTTGTCTTGATCTTCTTTTTTCATAATCTGCGACAAATAAGCCTAAATATTTGCTTTGACCTTCTCGCCACTTGAAGTGGCCGGCCCTCTTCTCACCATAAGAGTTAGCAGTAACCACTTTGATTGTATCAGTGCTGGATTGCACCGCTGAAACTAAGTCATCCTGAGAATGAATGGCGATTCCATTAATAGAAGAAATCTGATCGGATATAGTTAACTTCATATTTGCAGCCACTGAACCTGGAACCACGCCAATTATTGTTGCCTGCCCATCTTGAGTAGTGTAAATTGGTAACTCTTGCAACTCGCTTTTTTGTGCTACAAAAGCAATCCACATGCGTCCGCAAATAGCGAGTGCGGCAGCAACTAACACTAACTTTGTTTCAAAGTAGCTAGCGATACCAACCAATGTGACAAGGACTGCTAGGATAAAAATCCGTCTCCCGATTTTGTGACAAGCTTCTTTAGTGGTGCGACTTAACACTTCGAAATTAATTCCGATTAGAAAAGGAAAGAAGATCGGAACCCAACTTGTATCTTGCCAGGTGTATAGAAACTCCCATTGCACCGTCTCGCGCACATCACCAACTGGAATAAATATGAGGACAGGTAACAACCAAACTCGCTTAATAATTTGCTTACCGATCTTTCTCCCGCGTTTGCTCACACTTAGTGACGGAGAGGCATGCCTGTGTGCATACCAAAAAATCATATGTCCTTCGACAAAAAGCATTAATCCTAATAAAATCACTAAGACAACAAAAAAGTAATCAATGTTTCCATGGAGCATTCCAAAGAAGAATTGATCTTCCTTCCAAAATGTACTGATAAAGAAACCAGCAACTAATGTCAGTCCTATCAAATATGCTGGCGACAACCCTTTGTATTTGAAAATCAAATATCCGAGCTCAGTTATCAGTACCAGCAAATAGATAAATCCGAGCGGAACTGTTACTCCTCCAATGCCAGTTAGCACAGAAAGCAGCAATCCGATTAATACACCTACTAATAGATGACGCATTTCAAAAGTTGAAGATTGAAACCTTGTGTTGAAATTACTCTTTTCGTTTAATACCCGCGTTTGACCTAATCGATATGCTAGAAAAATCCCCGCAAAAAATAAAGGATTAATAACTAGAAATAGTAGCGCATTTAGGGCATTTTCGACTGTATCTTTCATAACTCCCACCAATTCAACAGATTATGTTCTATTATTGTATCATTTTGTTATCGCAAGGGCTAAAGAAATAATCATAAACATTGTATCATTTTGTTAATAAAGTTATTGAAATAATCATCATTATCGATGGTGAATCGAAGCAAACTACTATAAAGAGTGATATTTTTCTGTTTTATTTAAAAATTGCACAAGTACTGTGGTACTAATTTATTCAGTGAAATACTTTAAAAATCGCACAAATCCAGTTGTAACAATTTTATCAGCAATGGCAGCTTCAAAAGCGATTGACGATGCCTTTTTCTTGTGCTACGTTCTTATCAAATCATTTTTATAGAAGAATTGAAAGGGGTATACAATGAATACAAATCTATCAAGAATCCAAAAGGACATTGAAAATCTTGCGAAGTTCACATCCACACCTGGAAATGGTACGACGCGATTTACCTATTCGAAAGAGTATTTAGATGCAAAGGGATTTATCATACAAGAAATGAAGAACGCTGGATTAACTGTTTTTGAAGATGCAGTTGGCAGTGTTTTTGGTCGAATAGAAGGTGAACCGGGGCTACCTACAGTTATGGTTGGATCACATTTCGATTCTGTTCAAAACGGAGGCGATTTTGATGGACAAGCTGGTGTGCTATGTGGAATTGAGGTTGCGAGAGTCATCAAAGAGCAAGGGTTAAAGCCGAAATACCCTATTGAATTTACCGCAATGGTTGAAGAAGAGGGCGGCCGTTTTGGTTCAGCATTATTCGCTTCTCGTGTTATGGCTGGCATGGTTTCATACGAAGACTTATTAGTAGCAAAGGATTGGGATGGTGTTTCAGTAGCAGATGCAATGAAGTCAGTAGGCCTTGATCCCGCCAAGGTGAAAGAGGCTGCAAGAAAGCCGGGTTCATTGAAAGCATTTTTGGAATTGCATATTGAACAAGGACCAATACTTGAAACCGGCGGAATTGACATCGGTGTTGTGGAATACATTGTTGGCTTAACACAAATCGTGTTCACAATAAACGGCCGTGCTGATCATGCTGGAACGACACCTATGAATATGAGATATGATGCACTAGCAATCGCTTCTAAATTGATTAGTGAATTTCCTGAATATGCAGTCGCAGCAGGCGAGGGAACAGTCGCCACAGTCGGAACCTTTGAAATCAAACCAGGTGCAGCAAACATAATTCCAGAAAAAGTTGTCTTCACAGTAGACATCCGCTCTAAAAACGAAAACTGTATTGCGCAGGTTCGCGATCAGATTTTCAAACGAATTGAACAGCTCTGCACAGAAGGCTTCTCCTACTCTTCTGAAGAAAAACTATATGCAGTCCCTGTAAAAATGAGCGAGCAAATCTTTACTGCTTATGAGAAAGCTTGTGATGAGAATGGTTTTTCGAAGAAGACAATGGTAAGTGGTGCAGGGCATGACGCTCAAATCATGTCAAGAATAACGGAGTCAGGACTACTTTTCGTGCAAAGCAAGGATGGACGAAGTCATACACCAGTCGAGTGGACAGATTACGATAAATTACAAAAAGGTTATGAAGTTGTCTTTGCTGCACTAAAGGAGATTGCCGAAATCCAGTGACATTTCAGCTAGGAATACGAAAATGAGATATTGCACTCATGTGCAATATCTCATTTCTTTTGTGGGCAATATCTCATTTGTACTGATTTTTCATCTGGGTTTGCAAAAAACCTCAATCATGATTTAGTTTAGTTGCTCTATTATTATAATGTTCATCAAATTCTTTTCCCTCTAACTTCTTATCCAGAGTAAGTGGTTCCCGACAGAACATGCAAACATCGACACGTCCCAAGATTTTTGTAGTTTTACTACAATTAGGACAAGTAACCTGAATTGCATTTGTTGACAGCATTCCAATCCAAAAGTAGACAACGATGCTCGCGATGATCGCTATTGCACCAACAATCATACAAATTGAAGCAACTATGACATTACTCCTGAAATATACACCACCATACATAATCAACATCCCAACGAAAATAAGGGACAAAGCAAAGGTGCGTATCTTATTAATCTTACTTGAATACATATAAACCCCTCCCGATCAACAAAAATATAACATAGAAATTAAAAGGTTGACCACTTTCAGCATACATGCTATAGTCAATTACACTGTTGTGAAATAAGAGAAAAGACAAACCCTTTCCAAAAAAAGATTTAAACTTTTCTTTTAAAAATTGTTGACAAAGTTCAAAATGTTTGATAATATTTATGAGCTGTCGCTTTTTTGCAGCAGAAGCTCTTTGAAAACTAAACAAAACGAAAAGCCAAGCGAAAAAGAAGCTGAAGCAAGAGGAATCTTGTGGAAGCGAAGAGATGAAAAATCTCGTCAATTTCTTTAGGAGAACTTAGGTGAAACTAAAGAAGAAAAAACAACAATGAGCAATCAAATGAACATGAGAAATAACTTATGGAGAGTTTGATCCTGGCTCAGGACGAACGCTGGCGGCGTGCCTAATACATGCAAGTCGAGCGGGAATTGGTGCTTGCACCAATTCTAGCGGCGGACGGGTGAGTAACACGTGGGCAACCTGCCCTTAAGATTGGGATAACAACGGGAAACCGTTGCTAATACCGAATAGGAAATTGGTGAGCATTCACTAATTTGGAAAGTTGGCGCAAGCTAACACTTAAGGATGGGCCCGCGG
>JAVBKB010000234.1:0-22117 GCA_031554275.1 Caryophanales bacterium
GAGTCATCATTTTCTAAAAATGGAATACATGCTGTTGCAGCAGATACTAGCTGTTTTGGCGATACATCCATGTAATCAACACGTTCCTTCTTCACAACGATGTTGTCACCACGAAAACGTGCAACAACTTCATCATCAGCAAAAGAACCATCTGGGTTCAAGATAACATTTGCCTGTGCAACAACATAATTATCCTCTTCATCAGCGGTTAAATAGTCATTGCGTTCAGTAACCATACCTGTTTCAGGATCAACTCGGCGGTAAGGTGTTTCAATAAAGCCATATCGGTTAACCTTTGCAAAACTGGAGAGGTTGTTGATCAATCCAATGTTTGGTCCCTCTGGCGTTTCAATTGGACACATCCGACCATAGTGAGAATAGTGCACATCTCGCACTTCAAATCCAGCTCGCTCACGAGTTAAACCACCAGGTCCAAGTGCTGAGAGACGTCTTTTGTGTGTCAACTCGGCAAGCGGATTAGTTTGATCCATAAATTGCGAAAGCTGTGAGCTACCAAAGAATTCTTTAGTAGATGCAATCACTGGGCGAATATTAATTAATTGCTGTGGTGTTACAGAGTCTGTATCTTGCGTAGACATTCTTTCTTTCACTACGCGCTCCATCCGAGAAAGACCAATTCTAAATTGGTTTTGCAATAACTCCCCAACAGAACGGAGACGACGATTACCAAGGTGGTCGATATCATCCACGCCACCTACACCGTACAATAAGTTAAAGAAATAACTGATCGATGAAATAATGTCAGCTGGAGAAATGGACTTCACTTCTTCAGGTACATTTGCATTACCAATCAAGATAATTTCTCTTTCCTCATCTTTTGGCGCATAAACCTTCACGGCTTGTAGCTGTACTTCTTCTCCAACTACACCGCCAGATAATTCTACACTCTTGAAGCCAACACTCTTATCTAAATAAGGAGCGATTCTATCAAGAGTTCGGCGATCGATAACAGTACCTGCTTCTGCAATCACTTCTCCAGTCTCAGAGTCGATTAGCGGTGCAGATAGCTTCTGATTAAACAAACGATTCTTTAAATCCAACTTTTTATTAATCTTATAGCGACCAACATTTGCAAGATCATACCGTTTTGGGTCGAAGAAACGGGTGATCAGTAAATTCTTAGCATTTTCTTCTGTTGGTGGTTCACCAGGACGAAGACGCTCATAGATTTCTAACAAAGCACTTCTTGTGCTATCTGTATTGTCTTTCTCAAGTGTATTTCTTAGATACTCGTTTTCACCAATCAAATCGATAATCTCTTGATCTGAACCAAAACCAAGTGCACGTAACAGAACAGTTACTGGCAGCTTTCTTGTACGATCAATCCTTACATAGACAATGTCCTTTGCATCTGTTTCATATTCCAACCATGCTCCACGATTTGGTATCACAGTTGCGGTGAAGCCCATTCTTCCGTTCTTATCTAACTTACTGTTAAAATAAACACTTGGAGAACGAACAAGCTGAGAAACGATTACACGCTCAGCTCCATTAATAATGAAAGTTCCAGTCTCGGTCATCAATGGGAAATCACCCATGAAAACCTCCTGATCCTTTACCTCACCAGTTTCTTGGTTAAATAAACGTACCTTTACCCGAAGTGGCGCGGCATGAGTAACATCACGTTCCTTAGACTCCTGTACACCATATTTAGGCTCACCAAGGTTATAGTCGATGAACTCTAACTTGAGCTTACCGGAATAATCCTCAATCGGAGAGATATCATTGAACATCTCCCTAAGACCCTCATCCAAAAACCATTGATAGGATGAAGTTTGAACCTCAATAAGATTTGGTAATTCCTGCACCTCTTTAATTCGTGCAAAGCTCCTACGCTTTCGGTGTCGACCATATTGAACAAGTTGACCTGACAATGAATCCACCTCTATTCAAAAATAAATTTAGATGAAAAAACATAAACGTCTCTTCGGTTTTGAAATTTTTTTAGAAAGTTAAAAACCGAACTCCTTTTCACGTTTATGTATGTATAAAACTTTCATATAAAGACAAGATCCTACAAAGCACTAGACACAATTCTCACTGTTTTTCAATTCATCTCAAAACAATGACTCTCAATGCTTTTTCAAACAATGTCTCCATGTTTTTGAATTACTAAACCTATACCAACAAAAAAGTACACAGTAATCCAATTTATCTATTGACATTTTCTAATAGTATCACATAGAAATCTCGACGTCAATTAATTTAATTCTTGGCACCGACGTCAATTAATCCTAGACACCCCATTGTCGTTTAGAACATTTTATCACTTATTAAGATTATGTCAGAGCAAAGCGGCTCTGTAAGATTCTACTTTATGCTGTCACTTTGATGGATCGAATAATGTAATACCCCTTTTTCCTAGCGATTGTGGTCGCATTACCAAAAACCGACTCAAGATGAGCAATTGCAGAAGGTGCTCCTTGTTTCTTCTGAATAACAATCCAGCAGGAGCCATTTTCAACAAGTTTGTCATACGCTGCGGTAATGAGATCATGTACAACCCTTTTCCCAGCCCGAATCGGCGGATTCGTGATAACAGCAGCAAACTGATTTTCAATAACTGATTGAAACAGATCGCTTTCGTATATCTGAACATTTTCAATGCGGTTCAAAGCCGCATTTTCTTTTGCTAACGCCACTGCTCGCTCGTTGATATCCACCATTTGAACCACTCTATCTGGATGGGCACTACCAATAACGATCCCGATTGGTCCATACCCACATCCCATGTCTAGTATCGGACCTGCAACATCTGCTTGAAAGCTCTCAATCAGTAATTTGGTGCCGAAGTCTACTTCCTTCTTCGAGAATACACCTGCATCTGTTTTGAAGGTGAATAATCTCTCTCTGAGTTCGTAACTCCATGTTTTCGGGGCGCTATCAACTTTGGGGCTTTTCGAGTAATAATGCTCTGTCATTTGTTTTTCTCCATGACATAATTGTTTATTTATCTAGAAAACGAAGCTAATTCATTTGTGCAAAAAGCCCGCTGGATTCCAGCGAGCTTTTGAATGTGTATTCGACTACTTAAGTTCTACAGATGCGCCAACTTCTTCAAGTTGTGCTTTGATTTTCTCAGCATCGTCTTTTGAAATACCTTCTTTAACTTTGCTAGGAGCGCCATCAACAAGGTCTTTCGCTTCTTTCAAGCCTAATCCAGTTGCTTCGCGAACAACTTTGATTACTTTAATCTTTTGATCGCCAGCACTTGCAAGTACTACGTCAAATTCTGTTTGCTCTTCAGCAACTGCAGCGCCGCCGCCAGCTACCATTGCAACAGGAGCTGCTGCACTTACACCGAATTTCTCTTCGATTGCTTTTACTAGGTCGTTTAATTCTAAAATTGTCATTTTCTCAATTGCTTCAAGAATTTGTTCTTGTGACATGATTTATTCCTCCATAAGTTTTAATTGTTATTGTATTGATGATCCTGCTAAACACAATAAAGTGTTATGCTTCTTTTTTCTCTGCCACAGATTTCGCTGCATATGCAAAGTTTCTGACTGGTGCTTGTAGCACACTAAGCAACATGGACAAGAGTCCATCTCTTGAAGGTAGTGATGCAAGCGCTTGAATTTCAGCTGCTGATGCTTTCTTTCCTTCGAGAATGCCTGCTTTGATCTCAAGTTGTTCGTTTGTCTTTGCGAAATCATGAATGATTTTCGCAGGAAGTACTGCATCAGTTGCACAAAATGCGATTGCGTTCGGACCAGTTAGGAACTCTTCCAAGCCTTCGATGCCTACTTTTTCTACTGCACGACTCACCATTGAGTTCTTGTACACTTTGAAATCCACACCTGAATCACGTAAAGATTTACGAAGATCAGTAACCTGCTTAACAGTTAGCCCTCTGTAATCAACAATGACTGTAGTTTGGCTTTCTTGAAGTTTAACAGCGATCTCTTCAACTAGTTTTTCTTTTTCTAGGATTATGCTTTTCATGGATACACCTCCTGTCATAAAGCGCTACACTTTCTAATTATGTAGCTCAATTGTATACATTTCCCTCAAACAAAAAATCTCGCGCCTACCAATAGACACGAGAATACGATGTAAATTCAGATTTAACACTGATTACCTCGGTGGGATATTAAGCCTCAAAACTTGCGTTTTGAATGCACCTACTGTCTATGGTATTAAAATGTATTTAATTATTTCAGTAGCTTTTGCCACCTAGATAGTCATCTTATCAACTGTAATCTTGTATGTCAAATTATTTTTTCGCGCTAAATGACGATGGATCAACCTTGACACCAGGACCCATTGTAGTGGTAACAGAGATGTTTCTCATGTAAGTACCCTTCGCAGCAGCTGGTTTAGCCTTAAGTAATGTTTCAAAAATAGTTGTGCAGTTCTCAACAAGTTTCTCATCAGCAAAAGAAGCTTTACCGATTGGGCAATGGATATTTCCAGCCTTATCAACACGATATTCAACTTTACCTGCTTTGATTTCGTTGATTGCTTTAACAACATCGAATGTTACAGTTCCTGTTTTCGGGTTTGGCATTAAACCTTTTGGTCCAAGAACTCGACCCAATTTACCAACTTCACCCATCATATCAGGTGTTGCAACAATTACGTCGAAGTCAAACCAACCTTGTTGGATCTTGTTAATGTAATCTACATCCCCAACAAAATCAGCACCATTTGCTTCTGCTTCTTTCGCTTTGTCACCCTTTGCAAATACCATTACGCGTTGAGTCTTACCAGTACCGTTCGGCAGAACGACTGCTCCACGAATTTGTTGATCTGCTTTCTTTGGATCAACGCCTAATTTAAACGCAACCTCGACAGTTGCATCGAACTTTGTGAAATTTGTTTTCTTCGCTAATTCAACTGCTTCTGCAATTGGATATTCTTTCATTTTATCAACAAGCTTGATTGCCTCTTGATACTTCTTTCCTCTTTTAGCCATTATTATTCCTCCTAAAATGTGGTACTAGCGGACTTGCCTCCCACAACCAAGGTGCCGAATCGATTAGTCAACTCATCAGCAATTCTCCGTTGCTAAGCTCTTTGCTTAACAGACTGTGAAGAAAAACGTTTGAGCAAATCGATGAAGCCCGTCTATCAGGTGAGCACCCGTTGATTTATATTAGTCTTCGATCGTTATACCCATGCTGCGCGCGGTTCCTTCAACCATTCGCATAGCTGATTCAACATTTGCTGCATTTAAATCAGGCATTTTTGTCTCAGCGATTTCACGTACTTTATCACGCTTCACTGTAGCTACTTTGAAACTGTTTGGCTTACTAGAGCCTTTTTCAAGACCAGCAGCTTTCTTCAGCAATATAGCAGCTGGTGGTGTTTTTGTAATAAAAGTGAATGAACGATCTTCAAATACTGTAATTTCTACAGGAATAATAAGGCCAGCTTGTTGTGCTGTACGCTCGTTAAACTCTTTACAAAATCCCATAATGTTTACACCCGCTTGTCCTAGTGCAGGACCAACTGGCGGTGCCGGATTTGCCTTACCTGCTGCGATTTGCAACTTTACGATTTTGATAACTTTCTTTGCCACTAGACACACCTCCTAATACTTGTGTTGTGGTTCATTGGATAGTAGATTTATCCTCCCACGTATGGCTTTAGCAATACCATGGTTAGCAATGAAACAACAAATGATTTACCAAACTGTCTATAAGACATTCGATCCACTTAAAGAGCTTAAGCTCGGGTGAATTCCACGGTTAGCTTACAAAGCAAACCTGTGTGGCAAAGCATGAAATTGTCAAACGCACCCTGACAATGCTCATTATTTCAGCTGTCACGACAGACTGACTTCAAGGATTTTATCACTTTTTCAATGTAAAATCAAGAAAAAATCTGTCACAGCTTACAATTTCTCAACAATAGCAAAGTCTAAGTCCGCGGGCACATCTCTACCAAACATGTCTACGAACACCGTCAGTTTCGCTTTCGCCATGTCTACTGCTTCAACTTTTGCTGTAAAGTTCTCAAATGCTCCCTCTAAGACTTTAACGATATCACCAATCGAAAAATCGTATTGAACAACACGTTCTTCAAAGCCCATTTCATGCAGGATGAAATTTGCTTCCTCAGGAAGTAGCGGACTTGGTTTCGAACCAGAGCCAGATGACCCTACAAATCCAGTTACATTTGGTGTATTTCGCACAACATACCATGACTCATCAGTCATAATCATTTCCACGAGCACATAGCCAGGAAATACTTTGCGCTTTATCTGTTTCTTTACGCCAGACTTTGTAACAGTTTCTGCATCCTCTTCCGCAACAATGATCCGAAAGATGTAATCTGCCATCCCCATCGTTTCAACGCGCTTCTCCAAGTTCTGCTTTACACGATTCTCATAGCCAGAATAAGTATGAACAACATACCATTGCTTCTCCATCTCCATAACTCCTATCTCCACATTTAGTTTACTTACCCTAAAATTTTCAAATTAAAAAACCCTTTATTCGAGGGTTTTGGGAACTCACAAGTAATATTATATCACAATGTTTTGTTTTTTAACATTATTTAATCAACTTATTAATGACACTGGAAATAGCGAAATCAACTGCTGCAAAGAAAAGCACCATGATAAATACTGTAACAAAAACTGTTATAGTCATTTTGAAGAGCTCACTTCGTTTTGGCCAGCTTGTCTTTCTCATTTCCCGAGCTACGCCACGGAAGAATTCAGTAATACGTCCCATTCTATTGCCTCCAACTAATTTCATCGCTTATAAGAAAAAACACTTAAAGCGTTTGCTTATGTAAGATATGGGTTTTGCATGTTGGACAAAATTTATTTAGCTCTAATCTTTTTGATTGATGCACTGAACTTGTTGCTGTGTAGTTTCTAGCTCCACAGTGAGAACAAGTTAAAATAATTTTTCTTTTGTTCATACAAAAAACACCCGTTATAAGAGAATATCACGATGTGAATCTCTTGTCAATTGACTCTAGGAATCATCTTGGAATTAAACTATATATTTGCATAATTATTTTGCTTTTGTATTTAGATTTCTTTTTGATTCGTTGCAAAGCATTGTCAATTGTTTTTGTCGGTTTGTTAATTAATTGCGAAATCTCTTGATAGCTTCTTCCTTGAATGTAAAGCACCAGGACTTGCTTTTCCAAATTACTTAGAATTGAATTTGCTTTCTCGTGAATCGCATGCGACTGTTCACGATGAATAAGAATTTCCTCAGGACTCGATTGCTTCATTCTGGCAACAACTTCCCACATTGTGCGCTCAGATTCATCATCTGTAACTGGCTTATCGAGTGATATATAGAAGTTCAATGGTGTATGCTTCAATCGGGTCGCTGATTTTACAGCCGTAATAATTTGTCTCACGATACACATTTCGGCAAACGAAATAAATGATGACCGTTTGTCCTCATTGAAATCGCGGACTGCTTTAAACAAACCTATTAATCCTTCTTGAATAATATCCTCTTTACTTGCACCTACTATAAAATACGGTTTCGCCTTCGCCCGTACAAAGTTTTTGTATTTCACTAATAGATAATCTAGGGCATCCTCATTCCCAGCACGGAAAAATGACACTACCTCTTCATCTGTGTAGCCAGAAAACTTAAAATCATAATCTCTTATTGTAAGTATTCTAATCACCCCTCTGCTAGAATGAATTAATTTTAATCTGAATTCTCAATTTAGACAAAAATCTTGCTCAAGATTTATCCCTTATTAATTAAGACTTCATTTTTGCGAATTTATGTCGTTTTATTTTTAGAATTTTTTTCTTTCTGTCAATTTATTTAGACCTTCTAAAAACAAAAATCACTCACAAATTATTCTCTCTATAAATTAAGACACTTTTTCTGCAGATATCTGTCGTTTTTATTTTAAAAATTTTTCAACCGGATTCCGTTTTCTATAAATTTCATACATCAATACACTTGCAGCAACTGAGGCATTTAGGGAGGTTACATGCCCTGCCATTGGCAAGCTAATCAGAAAATCGCACTTTTCCTTAATGATTCTGCTAATACCATTGCCTTCACTTCCGATAACAACACCCAATGGTAAAGTACCATCGAGTTTGCGATAGTCATCACTATTCGTGGCGTCTGTTCCAACAATCCAAAGCCCATCCTTTTTCAGTTGGTCAACGGTTTGTGATAGGTTGGTCACTCGTGCAACCAATACATGTTCAATTGCTCCTGTTGATGCTTTCGCCACTGTTGCCGTCAGTCCAACAGCGCGTCGCTTCGGTATGATAATTCCATGTGCCCCCACAGCGTCTGCAGTTCTCATGATAGAACCTAGGTTATGCGGGTCCTCTAATTCATCCAAAATCAGGACAAATGGTTCTTCGGATCTTGCTTTTGCCTTTGCTAGAATATCTGTAACTTCAGCGTATTGATAGGCAGCCACCTGTGCAACAATCCCCTGGTGATTGCCCTGCACCATTTGATCCAGCTTCTGCTTCGCCACTGTTTGCACAACGATTTTGCGCTCATTAGCAAGCGTTAAATGCGGATGGATTTGTCCTTTGTTGACGCCATCCTGAATCCAAATTTTGTGAATATCCCGTGTTGACTTTAGTGTTTCTAACACTGGAATTCTGCCCATTACAAGATCTTCATGCATCTATCCCACCTCTTTCACAAATCGCTACAGCTTGGTTCATGATCTCCATTAGTCGTGTCTCTTGTCCACTCAGATACAAATGACCTAACAATGCCTCAAAGCCTGTAGCGTATTTATAAGTGGTTACACTTGTGTTTTTTGGTACAGTACCTGACTTAGCATTGCGTCCTCTTTTCAAAATGACAACTTCTTCAGCAGTTAGACGATCTTTATTCATCAGGATGTGAACGGTTTCACATTGTGCTTTCGCAGAAACAAAGCGTGTTGCCTCCAGATGTAATTTGTGTGGTTTTACTTGCCCGATTTCCAGCAGATGTTGTCTCACATGTACCTCATAGACTGCATCTCCCATATAAGCAAGCGCCAAACTATTCAGTGACTTTGCATCAATCTTTGTTAGCATGCTCAACCTCGTTTCCAGCGTATTCCTTGGGCTGTATCCTCTAGAATAATATTCATTGCTTTCAACTGGTCACGGATCTCATCAGATCTGCCAAAATCACGATTCTTGCGGGCTTGATTACGTTCTGCGATCAATTTCTCAACCAATTCATCTAGCGTGTTGTCATTTTCTAGAGACACACCTAAAACACCTGAAATCACTTCGAATTCTTGCGTAAATGCTGCAATGACAGCTTCTGAAGTATTCTTTTCTAATAGATAATAATTCCCTTGTCGAGATAGTTCAAAGAGCACGGAAATTGCATTTGCTGTATTGAAATCATCATCCATTGCTGCTTCGAATTGGTGTCGCAAATCTTTGATGATGTCAAACCACTTCACATTATCGGTTGTTAAATTGGTACTAGATGTTACACGATGTCGCAAATTTTCAACAGTTGTTTTGATGCGATCCAACGAAGCTTTAGCACTTTCTAACAAATCTTCGCTATAGTTGATCGGATGTCGATAGTGTACAGATAGCATAAAGAAACGGAATACAAGTGGATCAATCTGCTGTATCAAATCATGTACTCGGATAAAGTTACCCAATGACTTTGACATTTTTTCATTATCAATATTCAAGAATCCATTATGCATCCAATATTTTGCGAAAGTCTTACCAGTGAGTGCTTCAGACTGTGCAATCTCATTCTCATGGTGTGGAAATGCCAAATCCTGTCCACCTGCGTGGATATCAATCGTATCGCCAAGGTATTCTCGTGCCATTGCAGAGCATTCAATGTGCCAGCCAGGTCTTCCTTTACCCCAAGGGCTATCCCAATTGATCTCTCCATCTTTTGCCGCTTTCCATAATGCAAAATCAAGTGGATCTTCTTTCTTTTCACCCACTTCGATGCGAGCTCCTAGCTTCAAATCATCAATCGATTGGTGTGAAAGCTTTCCATAGCCTGCAAACTTTCTAGTTCGGTAATAGACATCTCCCTCAGATTCATAAGCCATTCCTTTGTCAATCAACGCTCCAACAAAGTCGATGATCAACTCCATATGATCCATTACACGAGGGTGAACAGTTGCTCGCTTGCACCCAAGTGCTGCCGTATCTTCGTAGAATGCTTCAATGAATTTCTCTGCAATCGTTGGCACATCTGACTCCAGCTCCTTAGCAGCGCGGATCAGTTTGTCATCTACATCAGTAAAGTTACTGATGTAGGTGACATCGTAACCTTTGTACTGCAAATAATTTCGGACCGTGTCAAACACAATGACAGGTCTTGAGTTACCAATATGGATGTAATTGTACACAGTTGGTCCGCAGACATACATTTTCACTTTCCCTGGTTCAAGGGTAACAAACTCTTCTTTCTGGCGCGTTAACGTGTTATAAATTTTCATATTATTACTTCCTTTACTTTTTTTAAAATTATAGTCAAACTGCTTTTTAGAACAAGACTTCAGAAAGCGATCTTGATTTTCCGCTAACAAAACTGAACGCCCCTGTCAAATTGACAGAGGCGTGTTACCGCGGTTCCACTCTGTTTAAGAAGGATTGATGTAAATCAAGCTTCTTAACTCGGGCTTCGTAACGTGAAGTAACGCCTTGTTTAGCGGTTCTTTAATTGAACTTTTACACAAGGGCTATAGAGATGCATTCTGAAATCTCACTGTAAGCTGCTCCCACCATGCAGCTCTCTCTTCGACAGTATCTGACTACGTACTAGTTCTCTAATCATCGCTTTGAAATGTTGTATTCTTACTATATCCTAAATTAGTGAAAATGTTAACTGGATTGAAAAAATTTCGTGATTTTCTGCTTGGATCAAATCGAAAGCGGATTCTTATATTTGTAGTCAATGATATTACAACCGTTTAGGTTTTTAAATCCGGACTGTTTTTGATCAACTCAGCTAATTCAGGAAACTCATTACTAATTTTCTTTTGGTGGGAATCCGAAGTGTAGCTGAGTATTTCATTCAGGATTGGCAACGGGATGGCCGAGTGCTGTGGATATTTGTGATATGGTCGGACCATTCGAAAATACTTTTCTGATAAATTCCCCTTTCTGCCGAGACTTAGCAGTGCAGTGCCAATACTTAGTGCTGGCGTTCGAAAAGACCAATCATATCCCTCAAAATCCATTGTCTGGTTGAACCATTCTTCAAGTAGCTCCTTACACTTCATCTGATCATTTGCAAGCGCATCTGCAAACACAGACATCAGCTTACTAAGTTTGAACTCTTTTATTGGGTCACCATATGAACAATGTAGATTTAATGTGCATCGTTCGCTCACATCACCTTTTCTAAAAGGCACAAACACTTCTTTCATAACAGTCCAAATATCAACAGCTTCTAGTGCCATAACTGCTTTTTCAGGTTGATTATTCATTAGGATCGATGTTTCTAATATAAACCACAGCGGCTCTTCTTTCACTAATGAACACAAGATTTCGTCACTGTAACCAAGTAGACGCGATAATCCGATCGCACTGTCTGGAAGGTTAACTTCTCCAATTGGATAGCTCCCAAGAATATCTGGGGCTTGTTCAAGAATTTTCTCAGCAACTCGGTGTTGTTCATTTGTTAACTGATGTAGCAAGAGCGGGCGTTGTTCTACTTTGACTTCTTCACAAAATGAAAAGTGATCCTTGCTTTCAACCACATAATCGTGGGTATTGTCCAAGGTAAATAAGCGTAGTGCTGCCTCAGTCAACCGATTTTGTGGCGACACCGATTCATTTTCGAGAAGCGTGTCAACATCTACTGCAAATAACCATGCAGCGCAGATCATTTCTCCAAAATCAAAATCCCAAGCCCAAATCGCACCAGTAAGTTCAACATTCACAAGCTGCTCAAGCAGTTGGATGACTTCATCATCTGCCAAGCCAGAGTAGGATAAACAAATCGCTGCGGCACCACGAACTAGTAAAGACGGACTCTCATTCAAGAGTTCCCTAACTGTTTGCTCATGTTCTGTGAACCTTCTATCAGTTTGCATCATTTTCGCAAATTCCGGGAAACCTTCTCCCTGATAACTGCGTTCAGCGATAATAAATCCTTGTGCTATCAGGCTCGAGGCCTGTCTAAGATATGTCCATTCATCTATGGTTAATGAATCACCTTGTGCTGCTTTTATCGTCAAATCTAAGTAGTCTGGTAATGCTCCTGGAAAGAATGATAGCAATCTCTGAATCTCTTCACATCTTGTTTCCTGGTACACAGACAGCAGCTGTTGCTGATAGGCACGAACATCCTCATAATACCCCTTTGCTAATTCAACATCTCGTGGAGAATGGATGAAATGATTCTCACCTACCGCAATTCTTGCTAAAAAGTGTGAGGCGATAATTGTTGGATCCATCCGTTCAGCTTCCAGCATGTCTACTAGAAATGGAATTGCTTTTTGTGAAGCTTCATAAATAGAGCCTTGATGAGTCGTAGCACTATACAAACCATATATCCCAAATTGCCGATCGCCTTCATTATTACTTCCAAGAGCTTCGATATAATACGGTGTTAAAGTTGCTTCGCCATATGCATCCTTCATTTCGCACCATGAAAGATCATACAACCCTTGTGGCACTCTAATCGACTCGCCTTTTAACGGAGGTCTTTCTTCTGCAAAGGAGTTCTCTTCTTGCTCTGCCTCAAGCTGGTTAGCAAAACCAGAGCCTTCTCCATACATCCATTTCGGCAACTCCACCTGCATTCCACCCCCTTTTCTCGAATATTTATCCTAATTAAAACCCCCAATAAAATTTTCAAAGAGGAATAATTTACGAATGATAGCCAGACTATCATTGGAAATTATGACGATGTATTTGGGAATCTTAGCGAGTTTAAGTTGCATTTCTAACGACGATTAGGATTACTCTTGATTTTAATGGGTTTTCACTAATGTGTAAAATGTAATCAAAAACCACCTTCCCGACGAAAAGTGGTTTGACGATATTATCTAAGCAATGCCTGAATCCGAGCAGTCACTTTGTCCTTACCCAGCAATTCAATCGATTTCATCAAATCAGGTCCGTGCATTTGTCCGAAGATAGCGATTCGGACTGGCATGAAGAGGTTTTTCCCCTTTTGACCAGTTGTGGCTTGCACACGTTTCATTGCTGCCTGAACTTCCTCAGCTACAAAATGTGCATCATCTGGTAGCTCTGAAAGGAGTGCCTGCAAAATGGTTGGCACATGCTCCCCAGCGAGGATTTCCTCTGCTTCGGCATCACGGGTTACATCCTCTCGGAAGAACAATTCCGATAACTCAACAATTTCAGCGCCATAGCTCATATGATCCTGATAAAGCGCAATCAATTTATGCGCCCAATCCTTCTCGTCAGCAGTCATGGTTTCGGGCACACAACCTGCTTTGACAAGATGAGGGATAGCCAATGCCGCTAGCCTATCGGTATCTATTTGTTTCATATATTGATTGTTAATCCATGTTAACTTTTGCTTATCGAAAATGGCTGGAGACTTGGATAAGCGACCTATGTCAAAGATCTCAATGAACTTTTCCTTATTGAAAATCTCTTCCTCCCCGCCTGGATGCCAGCCAAGCAAAGCAATGAAATTGAATATCGCTTCAGGAAGAAAGCCTAAATCAGCATACTGTTCAATAAATTGAATAATATGTCCATCCCGCTTGCTTAGTTTCTTCCTATCCTCATTCAGGATCAATGTCATATGTCCAAATGTAGGGATAACCCAACCAAATGCTTCGTACACCATCATTTGCTTTGGTGTGTTAGTAATGTGATCATCACCACGCAAAACATGAGTGATTTCCATAAAATGGTCATCTATTACAACTGCATAGTTATACGTTGGGATTCCATCCTTCTTAACAATTACCCAGTCACCAATGCCATCCGATTCAAAGCTAACATTATCTTTAACCGCATCATTAAATTGATAAACTTTACCAGTTGGCACGACAAAGCGCACACTTGGTTTTCGACCTTCGGCTTCAAATAATTGCTGCTGCTCAGCACTTAAGTGACGACATTTCCCCGAGTACATTGGATTCTCATTCTTTGCCATCGCCGCTTCCCGCTCTGCCTCAAGTTCTTCTTCTGTACAGTAACATTTGTAGGCATGCTTGCTTGCGATTAGTTCTTCCGTGCACTTCTGGTATAAGTCTAGACGTTCCATTTGACGATAGGGAGCAAATGGCCCACCAACATCGACGCTCTCATCCCAATCAATTCCAAGCCACTTGAGGTATTGCAACTGACTGGCTTCTCCGCCTTCAACATTTCGTTTCTGATCCGTGTCTTCAATGCGAATGATGAACTTTCCACCAGTATGACGCGCATATAAATAATTGAATAACGCAGTTCGCGCGTTACCAATATGTAAAAAACCCGTAGGACTTGGTGCATAACGCACCCTGATTTGCTTATTCATAGTTATTTCCCTTCAGAAAATCTTTTATAATTTACTTTATTAGATAATCTAGCTGATTTCAACTGCTAAATCGTTATTTATCGATTTCTTTGTCTTTCCTCATTAGCAAAACGACGGATTGTGCGGCAATCCCCTCGCCCCGTCCGACGAAACCAAGATGTTCAGTGGTTGTGGCTTTCACATTCACTTTATCCAGCTCTGTCTCCAATAAACCGGCTATCTTCGTTCTCATTTCATCTATGTAGGGACGCATTTTCGGTTGCTGTGCAATAATCATACAATCAATATTTCCTAGGAAATAATTCTTTTCCTTAGCAATTTGCCAGCACTCCTGCAGCAACACAGCAGAATCTGCATTCTTAAACTTCGGGTCCGTATCCGGGAAATGTTTGCCTAGGTCACCTTCTGCAACAGCACCAAGAATGGCTTCAGCAATAACATGTAACAAAACATCTGCATCGGAGTGACCAGCGAGCCCTTTCTCATATGGAATAGTTACGCCTCCAATAATTAGTGGTCGCCCAGCAACTAATTGGTGTACATCAAAGCTTTGTCCAATTCTAAACATAACTGTTCCTCTCCTCATCCGCTATTCAAAATTGCTTTGAATACGATTTTTCAATAAACGAGATTTGTGTTGTTAAATCACAATCGACATCCTTCCGGATTTCTAGTCTTCCTGTTGGAGAATTACATTGGCAAAGCCAATATCTTCTGCAGTTGTGATTTTGATATTTTCATAGCTCCCTGCAACAATCATTACCTTTTCATCCATTCTCTCCACTAAACTAGCTTCATCTGTTCCTAGAAAAGCATGTGTCTCTGCAAACAGGTGCGCATTTTGCAAAATTTTTACACGAAAAGCTTGTGGGGTTTGAATCGCCCACAAGTTTTCACGATTTAACGTTTCCTGAATTGCAAAGTTCTCTACTCGCTTGATTGTATCCTTCACTGGCACAGCGAGAACAGCGCTCCCATATCTATTGGCAGCCTCGACTAGCTTATCAATGTAGGGTTTCTTGATAAGAGGACGTGCACCATCATGTACCAATACAATTTCGCAATCTGGTGAAACTGCTGCGAGGCCATTTTTCACACTGAATTGGCGTTCTTTGCCACCTGGAATAAACAAGACTTTTTCTTGAGCACTTTGTAGGAGCTGCTTGAATTTATCAGTCTCTTCTTCCTTGACAGCAAGAATGATTCTTGTACAATTCGGATCCTCTGCAAACACTCGCACTGTTCTTTCAATAATCGTTTGTCCATTTAATTGCAGAAACAATTTATTAAAGTTTGCTCCCATCCTTGTACCCGAACCCGCTGCAGGAATGATAACTTCATATTGCATATCGACCACTTACTTTCAGGGGTTTTGTTACTCTGCTGCTTTTTCCAAAGCATCATCCGCATTCAAGCCATGCTCTGGGGCTTTTCCAAATCTCGGATTTAGCAAAAGCTAGAACGGCTGATTAAGCGCTCTTCAATTTAGCAAAGATCATACGACCTGCAGATGTTTGCAACACTGATGTCACAGTTACTTGAATGTTCTTGCCGATATGATTTCTGCCATCATCAACAACAATCATCGTGCCATCATCAAGGTAAGCAATACCTTGATTATGTTCCTTACCATCCTTAATAACCATTACCAACATATCTTCGCCAGGAATTACAACTGGTTTCATTGCATTTGCTAGGTCATTGATATTTAGAACTGGCACTTGCTGAAACTCACTTACTTTATTCAAGTTTAGGTCGTTTGTAATCAGGATGCCTTTAATTTGTTTTGCTAGCTTAACTAATTTTGCATCTACTTCTTGGACATCTTCAAAATCGCCCTCGAAGATTTCAACATTGATAGGAATATCTTTTTGCAAACGATTCAATACATCTAATCCTCTGCGACCTCGAGTTCTTTTCAGTGTATCTGATGAATCGGCAATATACTGAAGTTCTGCCAAGACAAATTGAGGAATTATAACTGTACCTTCCAAAAATCCAGTTTGGCAAATGTCAGCAATTCTGCCATCAATAATAACACTTGTATCTAAGATTTTTTTCTTTGAATTATTTGCTATATCATCAATTTCTGTTGGTTTCCTTACTTTACGCAAACTTACAAAAAGATTCGCAAATTCATGTCGTTTCTTAAGCCCAACGGTAAACCCTAAGTATCCCAATGTTATCGCAAGTACAAACGGTGCTACTTGGTCAACCATTTGGAAGCCAAGTGCTTTGATTGGTAAGGCAAATAGATATGCCATGACCAAGCCAACAAACAAACCTAAAGTCCCGAAAATGATATCGGAAAGCGGCGTGCGAACCAATTTTTCCTCTGCCCATTTAATTGACGCTACAACATGATCGACTAACCAAAAAGTTAGGAAATAAAACACAGCAGCACCAATAATCACAGAGACAACTGTATTGGTAAAAATGAAATGTTGAAATTGTATGAGTGCAAAAAACTTTGGCATTAATACAGCCCCTAAAACACCACCAACAGTTAGAAAACTTGCTTGGATAATTCGTTTTAACATTTTCTCACCTCCCTAAATTAACCTTTATAATAATTATAGTATATTTCCTTAAAAAATACTTAACAAAACAACTAAATCTACCATTTTTGCGTATTCTGGCAAATAACTTTTAGAAATTTCCCAGGCAAACCTTTAAAGCCTCTTTCACAGAGGACACGCCTATGATCTCAATAGAGCCAGATGTGTCGATTCCACTCAGATTATTTGTTGGAACAATAATCCGCTTGAATCCCAGCTTTTCTGCTTCTTTAATCCGTGTTTCAATTCTAGAAACGCGACGCACTTCACCTGTTAAACCAACTTCACCGACAATACAATCCGTAGCACTCGTTGCGACATCTCGGTATCCAGATGCAATACTAACTGCCAAAGCTAAATCAACAGCAGGTTCAAATAATTTCATACCGCCCGCTACTTTAATATACGCATCTTGATTCTGTAAAAGCATCCCAACACGTTTTTCCAAAACCGCCATAAGCAATGAAACGCGATTATGGTCCACTCCTGAAGCAGTCCTTCGTGGATTCGGAAAAATAGATGGCGCAATTAAAGCTTGTATTTCCACTAGCACTGGGCGAGTTCCTTCAATAGAAGCTACTACTGTAGATCCAGCTGCATTCTTCGATCGTTCCTCTAGAAATATTTCAGAGGGATTGGCAACTTCTACAAGCCCAACATCTTTCATTTCAAAGATCGCTAATTCATTTGTAGAACCAAAGCGGTTTTTCACTGCGCGAAGGATCCGATAAGTATGATGCCGTTCACCTTCAAAGTATAGTACAGTATCTACCATATGCTCTAATAAACGTGGTCCAGCAAGTGCCCCTTCTTTGGTAACATGACCCACAATAAAGATGGCAATCCCTTTTGTCTTTGCGATATGCAATAGTTCTGATGTGCACTCTCTTACTTGCGAGACACTTCCAGGCGCTGAACTCACTTCGCTACGAAATACGGTTTGAATCGAATCGATAATGACAAATCGCGGTGCGATTTCATCAATCGCCTGTTCAATCATCTCCATATCCGTTTCCGAATATACGTATAGATGATCATTTTGTACACTTAATCGATCTGCCCGCAATTTAGTCTGTTTCACAGACTCTTCCCCAGAAATATAGAGCACCCGATGGTCCTCCATTGAAAGCTGCGCAGAAACCTGAAGTAACAATGTTGATTTACCAATACCTGGATCTCCACCGATTAGCACAAGTGAGCCAGGTACAATACCTCCACCAAGCACTCGATTAAGTTCATCCAATTTGGTAAGAATCCGTGATTCATCTTGTGAACTGACACTATTAATTGAGACAGGCTTCTGATTCGAAACAGGTTTCGAATGTGCGAATGTCTGACTTTTGCTTGGTTTTGTAATCGTGGATTCCTCCACCATCGAGTTCCAATCACTGCAGCCTGGGCACTTCCCCATCCATCTAGTACATTCATACCCACAACTACCGCAAACAAATTTAGTGGTTTTTTTCGCCAATTCAAAAACTCCTAACCTTCACAAACTTGAATCACCCTAACAAATAGCTATTTCAATAATTGGATTGTACTAAAACATTGTGAGTTTACCATGAGGATTAGCACTAATAATGATGAAAGTCATTAGTTTGCTAGTGAGAAATTAAATTTGATGACTTCTATTAAATTTTTATCTCGTTTCACATGAAAAGTTATGAATGATCATTTGATCGCTGAATACATTTGAAAATGATGTGAAGCTGCTTCATGATAACTAGTCCATACACAAGACACCTATTATACAATGACCAGTTTAAATATGCCACCCTCACAAGCGGTAGAAAGTAGCGTGAAATCTACCGTTTTTCATTTAATAAATACAAATCCGCTTCCTAAATCGAGAGGATTTATTACAGAAAGAATTATTTCGACCTTACTTCCGTTGACCGTGAAAAGTTTGATATAATCAGATACAAAAATACTTTTGTGGAGAGAAGCTTATGCAATTAGAGGAAGGCGGCATTAAAACTATTGAAGTTAAAGAAGGTATTCAGGCTGGACTAAATATCGCCATTGGTTATATACCCATTGCCATTACGTTTGGATTTCTTTCTAAAGGTGTTTCCCTGACTTTTATAGAGTCCGTTTGCATGAGTGCATTTGTTTTCGCAGGTGCATCGCAATTTATGGCGATCAATTTATTGGCAATATCTAGCCATTTCGAAATAGTACTGGCAACTTTTATCCTGAATATCCGTCATTTGTTGATGTCAACTGCCTTAAAAAAAAGAGTAGAACCCGCTGCTTGGTGGAAGAAGTCACTTTATGCCTTTATGATCACGGATGAAAGTTTCTCAGTTGCTGCTACAAGAAAAACGTTATTGACAACGCATTATTTGATTTCTCTTAATTTCACTGCCTATACAAGTTGGGTTGTTTTCACTGCTGTTGGTTATCAATTCGGCAACTCATTACCAACCTCACTTCAAGAAAGCATGGCGATTTCACTGTATGCGATGTTTATTGCGTTGTTGATTCCTAGTGTCAAAAGAAGCCGCAAAGTTCTGATTCTTGCTATCTCAAGCGCAGTGATCAATTCATTGCTAACGGAGTTTTCGATTCTAGCTTCCGGCTGGTCAATTGTTGTTGCTACCTTGATTTCAGCAGTACTAGTTGAATGGATTTGGAGTAAAAGCGTGGTGCAACCTATATGAATACGAATCTGTTACTATTAATCTTTGGAATGATGTTGGTAACTTATTTACCTAGAGTTATCCCTTTTCTTACATTGAGCAATAAACCATTGCCAACCTTCTGGCAAAATGTGTTGCAAAACATCCCCTTTGCAATATTAGGAGCACTCATTTTCCCTGGCGTGCTTCATATTCATGAGCACCTTTGGTATGGCCTGCTCGGCGCCGTTTCCGCAATATTTCTTTCTTACATCGGTGTAAATATAATTATCGTCATCCTTGGAGCAGTCTTTGTTTTGGTATTTGCTTCTATAATGATGTAATTTTTTAATTTATTTTGTTGAATAACCTAGTTTAATTTCATTGTAAATTATGGATTATGACTCTATAATACTAAATAATGCTTTATTTTTTTATAAACAGGAGGGGGAAAAATGAGTTTATCTAGAACTTTTTTAAAAATTACTATTGCCCTTGTGATGGTGCTTTCACCTATCATTACATTTGGACAAAACGTGAATGCTGCTACCACAAATGCGAATGTTTCAACTGGTTGGGTAAGCGACGGGGATTATTGGTATTATTATAACAAAGGAAAAAAACAAGTTGGCTGGGTGCTTGACCAAAACAAGTGGTATTATCTTGACGGAAAAGGTAGAATGCTAGCTGATACTTGGCTAGATTACAATGGTGGTTGGTATTTGCTATTACCCAGTGGTGAAATGGCAGTCGACTATTGGTTTTTGTGGAAAGGCG
This sequence comes from Caryophanales bacterium, assembly GCA_031554275.1. Classification (GTDB taxonomy): domain Bacteria; phylum Bacillota; class Bacilli; order JARBTR01; family JARBTR01; genus JAVBKB01. Next base: position 20,377 of record JAVBKB010000234.1, read on the forward strand.
AATGGTATTTCATGAAAGCCGATGGCCTAATGGCTACTAGTTGGGTAGATACTGGCAACTACCGATATTATCTTCGAGCTGATGGTAGACTGGTTTATGCAGATTGGCTTAGCTACAAAGGGAAATGGTATTATCTAACTGATAGCGGGCGTATGGCTAGTGGCTGGGTATCTGTACAAGGTAGCAAGTACTATTTAAACCCTAAAGGTGATATGGCTACTGGTTGGTTATTAGATGGTGGCTACTGGTATTATCTCCATTCGAGCGGTAAGATGGCAACTACAGAGTGGGTTGACTACAATGGCGGCAAATACTACCTACAGAAAGATGGCAAAATGGCTGTTGGCTGGTTAGCGATCAAGAATAATTGGTATTATTTCAATCCAGGTGGTGCTATGGCTACTGGTTGGTTTAGTGAAAATGATGTCTGGTATTACCTTACAGAAAACGGCACAATGGCTACCGGTTGGAAAACTATCGGTGGAGTACGATATTACTTTATGAATAGCGGTGTGTGGGATCCAGGAAGATTTGAAGGTGTAAATACTACTAAGAGCATGAAGTTCACAAGTACTGGGATTTCCTATGCTGGTAATGCACAATTCACACCTGTAGGAATGCGTCTCGTTAACTTATCCACGGGTGCAGAATATGGAAATGATTCTACTCATGCCGCTGATTTTACTTGTCAAGTCGATTTGAGCTACTTACCAAGTGGTACGTATGCACTACGGGTATATGATGGAAGGTATTCGCATGACCCAGTCAATAAACTTGAATTAATTAATCAGATTGTTAGAGCAAAGATTGGTAATAAGCTTGTCACAATATCCTACCCAAATAACACTGTACAAGTGACAATCTCAGATTTCGCTTACAAGTATGATGTCTTCATTAATGTTGGACATGGCGGTGTAGATTCTGGTGCGACAAATGCATTTACTACTGAGCGAACACTAAATCTTATTGTTTCACAATATGAAAAGGCGCGTTATGAGCAACATGGTTTGAGGGTATTATTATCTAGAGAAACCACAGACAGCTATGGATTGATGATGGGCGACAAAAAGTGGAAAAACCTCACCCAAAGCGCTTATGCAGTTGGCTACTATGGCTCTGTTTCGAAGATAGTCTATAGTAATCATCACAATAGCTCTTCTAGTTCATCTTCAATGGGATGGGAGATTCTTGTTCCCGCTTCATTGACCAAAAGCGAACTAGCACCTGAAGTTCGTGTCGCTTCCATATTGAGAAGCATCTATCCTTTAACAGAAAATCATACTCGTTTTTATACGAGACATTATGATACGAATGTAAACTATAGCAAAGAAAATGGCCAAGTATACGGTTTTAGAAATTACTATGCTATCAATCGCGTTCCATTAGAGCTTTTCAATGTAAAAGCACCAATTTATGAGGGTTGCTATTTGAGTAGTCTAAGCGATTACAATTGGTATTACACGAATGGTAACTGGAAGAAGGTTAGTGAGGCCAAAATCAAGGCTTATGTTGAATCGATTGGCGTTCCTTATCAACCAAACGGCGTATTAAAAAAATCTAAGAGTTCTACTGTAGAAGAGCCTATTACAGAGCCAAATGTTGATAGCAACGAGAAGTTGGATAGCTATTTGCAAATGAAGGAATAAGAAAAAGGAATACAAAACGCATCTCAAGACGCTTCTTGATCAGGCATAGTCTGATCCAAGGAGAAAACAATGAGATGCGTTTTTTTTGCAGCTAA
>JAVBKB010000067.1:0-10813 GCA_031554275.1 Caryophanales bacterium
CCTAAATGAAAATGGCATCGTTGAACGCGGCGTACATGAAGACCTCCTTAAATTAGAGGGCCTCTATGCAAAGTATTATAAGATGCAATTCGAAAAAATGGATCTAACAATCTAGGTGTTGAAGAAAGCTGAGTAAAGAGGAAGTTGAAATGAGAGTGAAGAAAAAAGGCGCAAGGGAAAATTGGAACAGGAATGAACACCTTAGTGAAACTGGATAAGGTGAAACAAAACGACTAGCGAAAGTGGAGATTTAAAAACACCCGAAATTAGCGCTGAAACGACTGAAGAAAGTCCTAATTGATGTGCAAAGTATATTAGAAGAAGATATTTTTTTGAAATTGGGCTAAATTAACCACACAACTCTTCCGTGTGTGTTGACTTTGAACCACATTTATTATAAAATACCTTTTGTATGTGAACCACGAAGTTAGCCCCGGAAACTAATTCGTGAAACATTAAATAACAAATACGAATATTTCAGGAGGTTGACTATGCGATCTACATTCATGGCAAATGAAAGCAATATCGAACGTAAGTGGTACGTAGTTGATGCTGCAGAACAAAGACTTGGACGTCTGGCATCTGAAGTAGCAACAATTTTGCGAGGAAAACACAAACCAACATTCACTCCACACGTGGACTGTGGAGATCATGTAATCATTATTAATGCAAGTCAAATCGAACTTACAGGTAAGAAATTAACTGATAAGATTTACTACCGTCACAGTATGTACCCAGGTGGCTTGAAGCAAAGAACAGCACTAGAAATGAGAACAAACTACTCTGAGAGAATGCTTGAATTAGCGATCAAAGGCATGTTGCCGAAAGGTCGTCTAGGAGCACAAATGTTCAGAAAGTTAAATGTCTATGCTGGTAACGAGCATCCACATCAAGCACAAAAACCTGAAGTATTAGAGCTGAAAGGTTAATAGGGGGAAACTGACATGACACAAACACAATTTATTGGTACTGGCAGACGTAAGAGTTCAGTCGCTCGTGTACGTTTAACACCAGGCTCAGGAGCAATCACAATTAACGATCGTGACATCGAAAACTATATTCCGTTTGCAACACTTCGTGAAGTTGTGAAGCAACCACTAAATGTTACTAATAATCTAACTACTTATGATGTATCAGTTAACGTTTTTGGTGGAGGATACACTGGTCAAGCTGGTGCAATTCGTCATGGTATCGCGCGTGCGCTACTTCTTGTAGATGCTGAATACCGTGGAGATTTAAAGAAAGCCGGACTACTTACTCGTGACCCAAGAATGAAGGAACGTAAGAAATACGGACTTAAGGGCGCACGTAAGGCTCCTCAGTTCTCAAAGCGTTAATACGACGAATTTTCAAGGCCTCATCCAATTTGGGTGGGGTCTTTTTTTATTCGAGAATAGAGTTCTGGACAGTATTCTTCGTGTTTCAATAATTGAAATTTAGTAATGAGGGTGTTGGAAGAAAAGATGTTCTGATGAAACAGGAATCTTAGCGAGTTTTAAGTCGCATTTCTATCGACAATTAGGGATACTTCGTCATAATTTCCTAGGAGTGAACTCTTATATCTTAAAAAAGAAATATTTTTTGCAGTAAATCAATAGGCTAATGGATATTACTAGTGAAGGAGGTTCGAAGTGAACAATAGCGCGCTAGATTACCACAAGGAAATTATTACAAGATATTCGGACATGGTACACACTCTTGCCTTCTCACAGCTAAAGAATCGAGTTGATGCTGATGATGTTTTTCAAGAAGTTTTTCTTCAATTTATCAAATCTAATAAACAGTTCGAAAGTGAAGAGCATTGCAAGGCATGGCTCATCAGAGTAACGATAAATTGTTGCAAAAAACTATGGCGCTCAGCATGGTTTCGCAATACAGCCCCTCTAGAAGATAATCTGGAATCTACCTTAAAACAAGAAAAGAGCGAGGTGTATTACGCCATTATGGAGTTGCCATTGAAATATCGTACTGTGATCCATTTATTCTATCGAGAAGGTATGTCAGTTACCGAAATTAGCAAAACACTTGAAAAAGGCGAATCAACCATTACCTCACAGCTTACTCGAGCAAGAAAATTACTAAGAAAAATATTAAAGGAGGAATACGATTTTGAAGAAGCTAGGTGATCAATACAAGAAAGATACATCCTATGAGCTCGACAACGCACTTCTTCAAAGTACGTTGAAAAAAATGACTATGAGCGAACAAACAAAATCACAACCACAAAGAAGATTGAAAATGGGCATAGTAACAGGGATTGTTGCAATTCTAGCCCTTACTGCTACAACAGGATACGCATATGTCAACGAAATTGGACCCTTCAAATCTACTTATAGAGCGCATACTGATAAAAGTGTACAAAATAATAGCATTAATCAAGTGATAACTAGCAAAAATTTAAAAGTAACAGTGAAAAATTATTTCGGAGATCCAACTGACGCCTATATCTCATTTGACGTGGAGACAACAGATGGATCGCCATTACAAACGAATGAAAAGGACAGACAATCTGAATTTGCTCGTGTCGGTTTCAATAAAGTGTATTTGCTCTGTGAAGGGGAAAAATACGACCTAATGACACTTCGAACTGACGATCCGAATAACAATCAAAAGGCATCCTACGAAGCCATTGTTCTGAATAATTTTGATGGTAAAGAAGTAGAGTTAGTATTCAAAGACTTCAATGATGAAGTCATGACCACTTCAGATATCGGTTTTAAATTTAACAACCTTGCAGAACTATATGGACAAGCGACACCTGCGACTGAGAAAGATTTTACTGCAGTTCCTGCAGTTCTAGATCCTGAAGATGACGACTATGCAGAACTTTCAAAAGACCCTGTTGCCTATTATAAATTTGCAGCTGGTCAATTGCATATTCCTTTCTCAAGTCAGTATCCAGAAGCATTTGTGGATAATATCGGATTCCATAAAATGTCGGGTATTAGGTTGGATAAGGCAGAAGGGCTATTTATCAGCATTACCCCTGGGAACGAAAAGAATGCTGAAGCTATTAAAAATCTAGGTTTTAAGAGTATAAAAGAAAATACACCTGTTAATTCATTCTATGGAGAAGGGTATGAGTACGAAACAAATCAACAACCTTTTGTGCAAGAAGATGGTAGAATTATCTTATTACTAGAAAATGGGTTGCCAGGGTATACACAAGCTCATCTTTACTCTGAACATCAAACAACAGCAGCAGATTTAGAACATTTCACCATAACAACTGAACCAACGTATTCAAAAAGAGCAGTATATTCAGGTACCATGCTCACAAAAATCAAAATGAAATTAATAGACACAACGAGTACCTTCAGTGTGGACAAATCATTTTCTTATGAAGGCATTGACATGAAAGTGGATGAAATCACTCTCTCAAATGAAAACTTAACAATAAAGTCGCATCGTAATGACATGAAGGAAATTGAAGACGTAGCAACATTTATCATGAAGGATGGAACTGAGGAAGAGACAGGTCCTAATGGGCGTGTAACACTAGATGGAGCAGTAATTGTAAATGAAGGTCAAGCTGGAACAGATGAGTATCTAATCACATTTACAGTTCCCAAAAGTGTAACTGATCCGGATCAAGTTGCGGCTGTGAAGGTATGGGGAATGACTTTTGAATTGAAGTAAAAACAGATCAAATCTATCGCTTTGTTAATATCGTTATAGATTAACTGCTAACTTCTGAGTCGAAATTTCAGCATGATTTTGCTGTTAAGCAAATACATCAAAACTCATCAGAATCTGTGTACACATTCTTTAAAAGTTAATCAAGTCATTCAAGGCCTCGCCCAATTTTGGGCGAAGCCTTTTTAAAATTCTGTCTATCAGCATCAACTATCACCGCATTCAGAATGACCATCTCTTCACGCTGCGTTTTATAAAAATCATGTTATCTTAAATTTTTGTTCTTCTAACTCGTGAACAATAAACCTCATGTCAAAATCTTGGTTAAATATTTCTTCTGTTTATCAAAACTTTCGGATCGGCAAATACAGCAGTTGCTTCAACTCTCCAAATTATTACCAGAATGTGATAATGCGCTTAAGTCAATAATTCCAGAGATATATTGTCATAATCTCGGAGTCTTTTAGTATATTTTCCTACTAGCTTTCTGCTATTATATTGGAAAGGAGGGGATTGCACATCGATGTATGATAATAGTAACTTTTTTTTCAATTATTCTAAAAAGGATTAACCTATACTAAGGGAGTGTTTTTAATGGAGAGGATATCTTTAAAACGTTTAACTATTACCGCTGTACTATTTTTGGTAGCTATTCTAGGTTTCGTAGCATCGTCCAATCTTAACTCTGTAGAAGCAGCAGGGCAACCACCGTCTATTGTTGGTGTCGGTGATAAATCAGTTGTCATGTCCGGAAGCCCTTCCAATCCGAATAATGAATATTTTTTACCGATGCTTTATGTGAAAGCAACTGATGCAGTGGATGGCGACATTACGAATAAAGTTATTGTAACAGGGGAAGTGAATACTAAAGTTCCTGGTGTGTATCCTATAACATATTCGGTTACAAATTCACTTGGTTTAACGACAACTGTTACTAGAAATATTACAATGGTTGATAACGTTGCGCCAACTATTATTGGTGCATTTTCAAAAGCAAATCTTAAAATTAGTAGTTTGAATTACAAACCAGGTAAGAACGTGACTGTGATTGATAATGTCGATGGCGACATCACAAATAAGCTAGTTATCGACTACCCAGCAAACTATGATTTGAATGTCCCAGGTGTCTATTCACTTACTTTCTCTGCAACTGATGCAGCAGGTAATAGAGGTTATTGTGTACGTAGTGTCACTGTAATCGGCGCTCAGTTCGGACTAGATCAAGTACCCACAATTACAGGGGCAGACGATATCATTATCAAAACAAACTCGACATTCGATTATCTTGCTGGTGTAAAAGCAAATGATTTAGAAGATGGCGATATTACAAGATTTAATGAGTACAGCGGAACAGTGGACACAAAAGTAAATAAGACATACCAGATTACGTATAGAGTCGAAGATAGTGCTGGTAATGTTACAACCAAAATTAGAAATGTAAGGGTAGCAAGCGGTACTACTCTTCTAGGTGTTGGTAATAAATCAGTTGTAATGTCAGGCAGTCCTTCTAACCCAAACAATGAATATTTTCTCTCGTTACTTTATGTAACGGCGAAAGATCCACTTGATGGCGATATCACGGATAAAATTGTTGTCACGGGGGCAGTAAATACGAAGGTTCCAGGTGTTTACCTGTTAACTTATACAGTTACAAACTCACTTGGATTAACGACAACAGTTGTAAGAGAGATCACAATGGTGGACGATATTAAACCTGTTATTTCAGGGATTAATTCAGTAGCAAATCATAAAGCAGGTACACCATATAATCCAATTGCGAATGCGGTAGTTATTGATAATGTCGATGGTGATATTACGTCTAAGTTAATAGTTGAGTACCCAGCGAATTATGACTTAAACGTACCCGGTGTCTATTCTTTAATATTCACAGCTACAGATGCAGCTGGTAATGTTGGTGTAATAGTTCGCTCCATTACTGTAATAAAATAATCAGGGTCAGTATCGGTAATCCGGATTGTATAGCAATCAATCAACACAAACTGGATAAGAAATCATAAAGTATTTTGAAGGCTTTCAACCTATATGGTTGAAGGTCTTTTCTAATGCAGGTCTCTAAGAAGGATGCAATTGCTGTGGAATTTCTGTTAAGATATAAATAACAGTGACAGATTTTTGATGAAGCCTGAAGCGGCTAATAAACCCTTTCCAAAATATCAAGTAATTGAAAACTATTATAGTCTTCTAGTTTTCAAAACAATTAACTTATTTAGCAATGACCTTAGGGTTAAGGCAATATAACGAACAATTAAAAGGCATTACCAAAACAAAAATTAAGTACGTTCCAGCATCAAATATTTCAGTGCTTAAACATACTATACTAGGAGAATACATGATGAATATATTAGAAGCAATTGAGGTACGACGTTCGTGTCGGACTTTCATCAACGAGCCAATACCAACAACTGAATTCAATGACTTGAAGAAGCTGGTAGATCAGTACAATCAACGTTCTGGATTATCGATGGCACTACTGGAAGATGGTTCAGATGCCTTTAATGGGTTGCGAAAAAGTTACGGAATGTTCAAAGGGGTAAAAAGCTTATTGGTCATTAAAGGAAAGCAAAGTGACATGCATCGAGCCGAAAAAGCAGGTTATTATGGAGAATTAATTGTTCTGGAGGCAACCATATTGGGATTGGGTTCCTGTTGGGTCGGAGGTACTTATGACAAGAAAAACTCAATATTGAATGTACTTCCAGATGAAGTACTGGAAGCAGTGATACCAATTGGATATCCAGCAGATTCGCCAACACTAACGGAAAAAGTTATTCACAAACTTATTCATAGACGCGTTAAACCTCTGGAACACTTTTACAAAAGCGATGTATCATTGCCCGAATGGTTTATTAGGGGAATCGAGGCAGTCCGAAAGGCTCCCTCGGCGGTTAACAAGCAACCTGTTAGATTTTCACTTGAAAACGGGATTACCACCGCTTATGTTGAACTTGATGACGGCTTTAAATTGATTGATTTAGGAGTCGCTAAATTGCATTTTGAATTGGCTACTGATAGAAAATTTGAAACTGGTAATTACGGGATTCTTAATGTAGAAGTAGAAGAATAGTACAAGGACTCATATTCCGCGAGAAAAAAGTGCCCACAGCTGTTATGGTTGAGGCACTTTTTTTGTGGTTTGGGGCCCTATTTTCCTTGAAAAAAGATAATCTTAAAATTTAAGTATTTGCATATAATTATATGCTTATGTAATAATACTAATTGAGGTGGGTTCTGATGAGTGATAAATTTATAAAAACAGATAAGGCGGCACAAATTTTAAAATTGTTGGGCGACAAAACAAGACTAATGATGATTCAGCTCATGAGGCATCGTGAATGCTGTGTTTGTGAATTTCAAGAATTATTTGTAATGAGTCAACCAGCGATTAGTCAGCATTTGAGAAAGCTTAAAGACTCAGGCGCTTTAAACGAGGAAAAAAGAGGCCAATGGGTGTTCTATTCACTGAATCAAAGTAGCGAATATTTCGCACTAATCGAAGCAATTCTAGGACAACTGGCAAAACCAAATGATGCACTCCAAAAGATTTCAAGTAATACTGAAGGATCTGATTGCGGGTGCTAATATCCATGGAATTGAGAACATCATGGGAAAAGCTATGTAATGACAAAATGACAATCGGAATTGGTTAGAATTTTTTGTCGATGAAACAAAGTCATAACAACCTGATGATATAGGAAACGGTCAGTTTAAGAGATGAAAAAAATTTAAGATATTTTTCAGAAGAAACTAATTTAATGGAGGACTTAACAATGAAAGATCTAGAAAAAGACTCACTTCGTCAAGCTGTAAGAGAGAATTATAAGAAGATCGCCTTGGAGGGTGAAAAAGGAGATGCATGTTGTTCAACTAACTGCTGCTCTCCAAATGAAAAACTCGGTGTTGATTTAGAAGAGCTCAACAACAAATTCGGTTATACTTCTGAGGAATTCAAATCTGTCCCAGCTGAATCAAATATGGGTTTGGGGTGTGGGAATCCCCAAGCAATAGCAAAAATGAAGTCAGGTGAAGTGGTAGTAGATTTAGGAAGTGGAGGAGGATTTGATTGTTTTCTTGCTTCTAAACAAGTTGGTGAAAATGGTCAAGTTATTGGCGTTGATATGACTCCCGAAATGATCAGTAAAGCAAGATCAAATGCTGATAAGCAAAATTATACAAATGTTGAGTTTAGACTAGGAGAGATCGAGAATTTGCCTGTGGCAAACGAAGTAGCTGATGTCATTATATCGAACTGCGTCATAAATTTATCACCAGATAAACCACAAGTATTTAAGGAAGCATATCGTGTTTTAAAGAATGGAGGAAGATTGGCAATCTCCGATATCGTCCTAACTACAGAACTACCAGATGAAGTCAAAGGGCAATTGAAATTCTATTCTGGCTGCGTTGTAGGTGCTTCAACAGTAAGTGACTTAACGGAATTTATCAGTCTAGCTGGTTTCAAAAATGTAAAAATTGTACCTAAGGATGAGTCTCATGAATTTATCCGTGAGTGGTCGCCGGAATATAAACTTGAAGAGTATATCATTTCAGCAGTAATCGAAGCAGTAAAGTGATATTAAAATATACGGTCCGAAATTTGTTCGAAAACCTTACAATCTCTCTAGGGACCAGCAACTATTGAAGTCTACCCCAATAGTTGCAGACAGTTTAATGACGGAACACATTGGACTGTATTCGTTTTTCAATTAAAGTCAAAAAACACGATAAAGTCAGGTTTTCAGCAACCTCGTTTTATCGTGTTTTCTTCCTAATATAAGTCACTACAAAGGAACATTGGAAACAAAGACGCATGAGTGTGAGAAGAGCACCGAGGTTCTCAAATCGTTGCCTTATCAATCTTGCAAGTTCATTCCTCATCTTCGGAATCTTCTGCAATATACGTCTAATTCCTCTGTTGAAATTTTCATTTGTGTAAGTTTGTCAGGAATAAAGTCATTATAGCTCAACAACTGTTCCCTTCACTATTGAGTACTTTCAGCGAAATATCCAGCCAAGTTTCGTACTATTCTGCAAATTCCATGTCTTTTCCATTGTTGTTCTGGCGAGTATCATCATAGTTTTGTCAGATCTCACTTCAGAAAGTATCTATGCATCTAATTCATAATTGCTTGGATTCCCCTCTAATTGATTCAGAGTAGCTATGTATAATCACTGACAAATGAAGCACCTCTCATTTCGGGAGTGAGGTCTGATATAACGTTTGGGACTAAAAGCCTAAGTTTAGGTGATTTTTGACAATAGTTTCATATTAACATCTGCTTCAATACCAGATATAATGTTTGAGACTAATAACCTTATTCTGGTTGCTAAAACGATATTTTCGCACTTGGAAACATCCGACAAATTCCCGCGTTAAAATAAATCCTAAATCTGCACTGTTCTCGAGATGTAAGTAACTGTTTGTAAAGTATCTCGAGAATAATCTACTTCCACAGAAAATCTAAAACCTTTTCCTCTAGGTCACTTAACATTTGAAATCGTTTGAACAAGAAAGTCATAGTAGTTTTTTTGGATGAAAACAGATTCTGAATGTTATTGTAGTGGCATTGTTGTTCACCGTTATTAGTAGACCCAAGCCTGTTTTTTTCTTTCCCGAAATTAAGTGTATAATCATTTTTAAAAAAACGGTCAGTTTTTGTCTAGATTTGTTGTCCTTTATTACAGAGAGCTGACAGGAAAATTATATAATCGGATCCAAGAAAGAGGTAGGATTTTTATGAATATTAATGAGCTTGTTCCTCTCGTAGAAAGATTGAAAGGCGGTGACCAAAAAGCTTTTGATGAGCTTTACACCAATATTTGGGACAACATTTATTATGTAGCGCTACGGCACACTCGAAATCCTTCTGATGCAATGGATATCACACAGGATGTTTTGATTACCGTGAGTAAGGAGATATATAGTTTGAACAGTGTCTTTGCATTTAGCTCGTGGCTACACCGCATTACGTACAACAAGTGTATAAATTTCCTTAAGAAAAGAAGTAGGCTTGAAACTGTCTTTCTGGGAGATGTAGAGGAGCAGTTGATAGAGAATCGAAGTGAGTTTCAGCCGGATGATATGTTGATGCATAACGAAATTCGTGAGCAAATCCTTGAGATAATAGATGATCTCCCATCTGAACAAAAGCAAGCGGTACTACTTTACTATTTTGCAGAACTGACAACTGACGAGATTTCCACAACAATGAGTATTTCTCGAAATGCAGTACACCAAAGGCTTTCTCGAGCAAGATCAAAAATCAGGGAGAAAGTAGATCTAATTAGTAGTGACTTCAAAGTGAACAGTATTTTACCTATGATACCACTTGCACAATTACTTCAGGAGAATAGCGTAAATGTTTGTACAAACGCTATCCAGAAAACAGTTGTTTCAGGGGCATTAGCAAAGCTATCTGCCCCAGTTGCGAAATCTGCTTTGTCAACTCTTTTGGTTAAGCTGGTTGCAGGCGCTTTAACACTAACCGTAATCACTGGAGTAGTAGTGATTACAACACAATCCAATCATTCTCCTCAATCAGAGAAAACGAGGGAGAATGAATCAAAGGATACAAAACCTGTGATAACTGAAGTGCTTACTTTAGAGGATTTTGTTGGAGTCAATGATGCTAACTTCATTCTGTCTGGAAAACAGATGCAAAATGGGGAGTATCATGATCAGTTCAAACAGATTGTCAAAGCAAACCAAATCATACAAACTGATCTTTATTTAGGTGAGAATGATTTCGATTACAGTAGCTATATAGTTTACTATCTTGACAAACAAAGTAAGCGATTGCTTATTGTTGAACGCTATGATGCTTCGCATGATGGCTGGCAAATAGCTTATCAAATTAAAGATAACTTAGAAATAATTCCAAACAAAGCAGAGTCAATCCAATTGTTTGAAGATTATTTCGTAGAGTGACTTGATTTCTAAAACTTGTTTGTGATTAGCAGCAAACAGAATTACCTAGGTTGGAGATTTATTCAAACGATCAGCAAATGTACCGTTTGGATTTTTTCATTCTAGATTGGGCAGAGATTTATCAGTTGTTAAAAGAGTCTTAGATTTTCTGATTTAGGAAAAGCTCCGACTTGAGAAATAGATTAACAGAGGAAGATTTTCTGCAAAACATCAAGTCTATTCTTGAAAAAA
>JAVBKB010000099.1:0-15375 GCA_031554275.1 Caryophanales bacterium
ATAGCGAATGCTTTGTGGTAATTTTCCATCTCGCTTTGTTAAAAAAGTGCTTAAATATCTAGATATTCGCGCATTTTTTGCCGCGCGAGATGAAAAATTTCCGGACAAATCATTCACTATTTTAATCGGTAATCAGGATAACTCGTTGTTCTTGTGAAGTTGCAGCAGAGGAGAAAGCAAGGGCAACATATCAATGGATCATTAACATGTCAGATGACCCAGACTTAAACGATGGCTTGGCATTTCTGCGGGACCGAGAAATTATTCACTCACAACGGTTTCGTGAAGCCATTGAAATGGTTAAAGAGGATCAGGGTAAGCAAAGAATATTCTAAGAAATACAAGGGATTGACCTCGAAATTTATTTTTAGAATCCATTTTATAAAGTTTATTTGAGTAATGCTCGTGTCGTTCTTTTACATCAGTCAAAAACCATACTGATCAGAAATTACTTGTAGCTAGGCTGACATTTTTTTCAATGTTAACCTAGCTAGTTTTGTATTAAGGAAAGTGAGTGAATATTCAACTTTATACGCTGTGATGTATAATGATTCTAAAGTTATTTTGTGTGGATGAGGAAGAATTTTAAAAATATAAAACTAGCAAAGTAATCATCTGATACAATAGAAAATAAGTACTATCTGCCAGAAAATGAGAATCAGAATAGCATCAACGCTTATTGATAGCTTTTCTATGAAAAATGGTACAGGTAAGTAGAGCAAGATGAGTTTAATAGAATCAACTAACGTAGTGCTGTTTATCAATGCAACCAGCCCTAAGTTTAAGGATAATGGTAGTTATAACTGCTATAATAATCGTATATTTTTGCTCGAAAATCTTGTTTCAGAATAAGTAAGAAGCAATGATAATTTGGCAAAAAATGGATAAATATCTGTTGAAGCGGCTACAAAATGCAAGAATCATCCGTTGTGGATAACTTAGGGATAACTTTTGTGTGGTAGAGGGATTTAAACGATTTTGCACGTACTTTTCCACAGTTTTGTTGTTCGACAATTTTACACTTATCCACAGATTGTGTGCAAACGCTGGCTTTTTTTGTAACATTTCTCATGCAAAGAATGATTTTTAGCAGATAAAGGTGAAAATGCGTGTAAATCAATCAAAATAATGTAAATCAAGGAGATTAAAGTGAAAACGAAGTTTTGGATTGTGGATAAAGATGTGGAAAAAGAACTAAATCAGTCGGATATTGCCGAAGTAGCAGGGTTATTGAGGAATGGTGAGGTCATCGCTTTCCCTACCGAAACCGTGTACGGACTAGGGGCAAATGCTCTAGATGAAAAAGCCGTTGAGAAAATTTTTATCGCAAAGGGTCGTCCTTCAGATAATCCTCTGATTGTTCATCTCTCAGATGCAGATGACATGTCTCGATACGTTTCAGATATTCCTGAAGTAGCGAAAAAACTAGCGACCCAGTTTTGGCCAGGACCTTTAACAATTGTACTCCAAAAGAAAGTCAATTCCTTCCCGGATATAGTTACTGCAGGACTAGAAACTGTTGGCATTCGCATCCCTGACCACCCAATAGCACTTTCTGTCATCAGAGCCGCTGGTGTACCCGTTGCTGCACCAAGTGCCAATAAATCTGGTCGACCAAGCCCGACGACAGCAGCTCATGTCGAAGAAGATATGTCAGGGTTGATTGCTGGCATAATTGATGGCGGCAGGACCGCAGTTGGCCTGGAATCCACAGTCATAGATTGTACTGTGTGCCCGCCTATGATCCTAAGGTTGGGCGGGATCACAACTGAAGAAATTGCGTCTTGCATTGGTGCGGTACAAGTAGATCCGGGGTTAGTTGTGGAAAGTATCACACCAAAATCTCCAGGGATGAAATATACCCATTATGCGCCAAAAGCAGAGTTTGTTCTAGTAGAAGGTACGCCAAGTTTTTTGCAATCAATTGTTGATGGGAAGCGAAAACAGGGCATTAAAGTTGGGATATACACTGTGGAGGAAAGACGAGGCTATTACCAAGCAGATGTCGTCCTTGCAGGTGGATCAGAAGCAGATTTGAATTCGGTTGCCGAAGAAATGTATAGCATTTTGAGACAATTTGATCAAACAGATGTAGCCTTTATTTATGGAGAGACATTTTCTGATATGGCAATTGGCAGCGCCATCATGAATCGACTGCAAAAGGCAGCTGCAGGAAGAATAATTACTGAAAAGAAGTTCTAGAACAAAACAGCTGTCTCGAATCAAATTCATTCGCAAGGCCAGTTTCAAGATTAATAACAGTATTAATTGATTTCTTTAAAAAACCGCACTAAATCAATAATTTTTGTATTAGAATATGATTTAGAGCCATCTAAATCATTAGGAGATGATGAAATGAGTATTGGTTATATTAATGGTAGCTTTGTTGATCTCAATGAGTTGGTTATTCCAATCGATGAGAGGGGACACAATTTTGGAGATGGGGTATATGAAGTTGCCCGAGTCTATAACGGAAAACCTTTTATGCTTGACGAACATTTGGAGCGATTAATCGCTAGTTCAATAGCGATCCGATTGAATGTTAAGGATGCTCAATATTACAAAGACATTATTATGGAAGCAATCGAAAAATCAGGGCTGAAAGATTGTGATGTGTACTTACAAATCACTAGAGGGATTGCAACGAGAAAACACCTATTCCCAGAAGCGCCTGTATCTGTCTGTATGACAGTTAGACCAATGAAACCAATTGATGATGAAATCCAGCATCAAGGTGTTAAAGCAATCATACACGATGATGAGAGATGGGCAAATTGCTACATCAAGTCACTGAATTTATTGCCTAATATTCTCGCCAAACAGGCAGCACAAGACAAAGACTGCTATGAAGCAATTCTGATAAAAGATGGTTTCGTTACCGAGGGTACGAGTTCAAATATTTACATGGTAAATAAGGGAGCCGTCTACACGCATCCATTAACGAAAGAAATTCTTCCGGGTATTACACGCTTGGTAGTGAAAAAGCTCACAGAGCAATTAGCTGTAAACTTCGTTGAGCAGAAATTCACGGTTCAGGAAATGCTGACAGCCGATGAAATATTTATGACAAGCACCACGAATGAAGTCTTGCCAATCACAAATATCGATGGGCAGGAAATTGGCAATGGACGCGCAGGTGCGATAAGTAAGAAACTATTCGAGGCATTTAAAGTATTAAGGTAGTATTAAGGTAGTATATAGAAAATCACGTTTGGATTTCCCATTCAGATTCGCTCAGAAATTTCGTTCAGACTCTCGCACCGATTCCAGTTCGGAAATCAGTTGACCAGTTACTGACATCTTGGTCAAGTCCTCAATTTGAAGACATGTGCATAATCCTTTTGGACAACCCATAGATTGTCAAAGAGGTGTGCAATATGGAGCAATACATCGCAGAGTTTGTAACCATTTCTATTATGGCATTTGCCCTTGGAATGGATGCTTTTTCTGTTGGACTTGGGATGGGCATGACACTTGTTAATAATCGCGAAATTTTTAAAATCGGTCTCATTGTTGGTGCTTTTCATGCATTGATGCCTTTCCTTGGAATAGTTCTAGGGAAAATTTTTAGTACTTCATTCAGCACAATCACAACAATCACAAGCGGATTACTACTAATTGGGCTAGGCATTCACATGAGTGCATTTAGTGTTTATAGTGATAAAAATGAACCGGGTTTTCCAATTGGATTTGGTTTAATTGTATTTGCAATGAGCGTAAGCATCGATAGTTTTTCCGTTGGGCTTAGTTTTGGGATGATCGGAATCCGCTCTGCAACGATTTTGATTATATTTGGGCTAGCGGCAATGGTCATGTGTTGGTCGGGGCTCATGCTTGGTCGTAAATTTCACAGAGTACTCGGTATCTATAGCAGGATTCTTGGTGGTTGTATCCTAATCTTATTTGGTCTGAAAATAATCTTTGGCTACTGATTCTTGTTAAAAATATCCGAACAAATTGTTCGCTATTTTTATCAGGAATCAGGATAACAATCGTATAAAAGGATGAAACTTTCCTCATATAAACGGTGTGTGGGATTATGATCTCTCATACACGGGCAATAAGATGAGTGCTCGTTCATCAATGCTTACTAGCTTATGAAGACAAATCATGTGTGAGGTTTTATCATGTGTGAATCTTCAACAGTTGTAGTAGATTAATGTTGTAAAAAAAACTATCGAAACAGGTGATTACTTGAAACGAATTCTATTTGTTTGTACAGGCAATACATGCAGAAGTCCAATGGCAGCAGCTATCCTCCGGCATCGAGATTTACCTAATGTAGAAGTTCGATCTGGTGGTGTTTTTGCAAACGATGGTGATGCTGCCTCGCGCCATGCAGGGAACGTATTGGCGCAGAACGGGATTGCAAAAGAGCATACTGCAAAACGAATAACCGAAGCAGATATCGCTTGGGCTACATTGGTGTTAACGATGACAAAGAGCCATAAACAACTTGTTATGCAGCAGTTCCCAGAGTTTGCTGCCAAAATTTTTACACTAAAAGAGTTTGTAAGTAACGATGAACTAGACGTGATCGACCCATTTGGTGGAAACGAAAACGACTACAAAGACACATTTTCTGAGCTTTCAGATTTGATTGATAAGCTTATTCCAAAATCGGATTAATAGGATTACAATAGTATTAATAAAATAATCGCGATCAAGTTTTCACTAAACATGCACGAAAACTAGCGAAGTTTTTTTTAAGAACAGGGAGGGGAAATGATGAAAGTAGCAATTGCTTCAGATCATGGTGGCGTAAATATAAGAAAAGAAATCATTACCCTACTAGAAGAGCTGGGGATTGATTATGAGGATTTCGGTTGCGAATGCGGAGTGTCTGTAGACTATCCGGACTATGCGCTGAAAGTAGCAGAAGGTGTTGCATGCGGTCAATATGATCGTGGGATACTAGTTTGTGGAACTGGAATTGGGATGAGCATTGCAGCTAACAAGGTTAAGGGCATTAGGTGTGCACTTGTTCACGATGTCTTCAGTGCACAAGCAACGCGCGCCCATAATGATAGTAATGTACTTGCAATGGGTGAACGTGTGATTGGACCGGGTCTAGCGCGCCTAATCGCCAAAGAGTGGTTGACAACCGATTTTGAAGGTGGTCGCCATGAGAATAGACTAAGCAAAATTAAAGAGATTGAGAAACATAGCAAAAATACAAGCGATTGAGAGTAAGAAATGAAGCAAATAACTGAGCAGTTAACAAAGGCGATAGCGGATTTGCAGGTGCATTTTCCGTTCGAAAGGGATCATATTCTTGTCGTGGGTTGTAGCACCAGTGAGGTAGTCGGGAAAAAGATTGGAACAGCAGGTACCATTGAAGTTGCTGACGAGATTTTTCGAGTATTACAAGGGTTACAGCAGCAGACAGGCGTTCAACTGGCCTTCCAATGCTGCGAGCATTTAAACCGTGCGCTTGTTGTGACCAAGGAAACAGCAAGGGAAGCTCGACTTACTGAGGTCAAGGTTGTACCGGTGCACTCTGCAGGCGGGGCGTTAGCATCACACGCATATCAAGCCCTACCTAATGCCGTTATTGTGGAGAATATTCAGGGAGATGTGGGCATTGATATCGGGGATACACTTATCGGAATGCATCTCAAAGCTGTTGCCGTACCTCTTCGGAGCACTATCAAAGAAATTGGACAAGCCCATTTGACGATGGCATACACAAGACCAAAGCTAATTGGAGGCAATCGCGCAGTGTATGTTTAGTATTCATTCAAAAGCTCCCTACCTCCAAGCACCTTCCGCTAATTAACTGCACTCAGATGTTGAAACTTTGACATTTGAAGTCAGATCATGATGCGGGAGGTTGTTTTTTTGATATAATTTTTATAAAAAGGGGATTGAAAATAATGTTTGTTATCCAAGGAAGTTCTCGTGTGAATGGCAACTCAGAGCAGTTGTCGAAAGTGATGTTAGCAGGTTTGACAGCTGAAACAGTGTGTTTGCGTGACCAAAAGATTACACCGATTGTCGATCAGCGACATGAGCCAAGTGGTTTTGCCCCAGTGGCGGATGATTATGATAGCCTTGTTGATCGAATGCTCAAGCATGAGGAGATTGTATTTGTCACACCGCTCTACTGGTATGGCATGAGTGGTTTGATGAAGAATTTCATTGATCGGTGGTCGCAGTCATTACGAGTCGAGGGTCTTGATTTTAAAAACAAAATGCAGTCCAAGAAGATGTATGTGGTTATTGTGGGTGGAAGCGGTGCTCGGTTGAAAGGATTACCGCTGATTCAGCAGTTTCAATTGATAGTTGATTTCATGGGTACGACATTAGCAGGATATATCATTGGGGAGGCAGCAAAACCAGGCGACATCATGCGGGATCAATTAGCGATTGAACAGGCGAAATATAGGAATAAGCTGCTTAAAGGATAAATGTAAGATTTGAAGCGTTGAAATAATGGGTGATGAAATTGGAAAAATGGAAAGTGCACTATAAAGACGAAACTCACGATATCGAGACCTATATTGAGAGTGATTTCTCAGATGGTAATATTTGCTATTCGCTAACGCTAATGCTGGATGACATAGAATTCAAAGGGATGGAATTTGCAGATTGGGAAGTAGCGAATACTAGGGATGTAGCAGCTGCCTCTAGAAAGTTCAAGATACTGAAGTGGGGGAAAGAACAAAACTATTGCTTTGAATTACAAAGATACAACCTCGAAGTTGAAATCCCAATCAACGTCATTGATATAGCAAGTAAACAGTCTAAACTAGCTGTGATCCATTTTGGGTTTGAACGAAAAAGGATACACAGAAAGATTCTAATTGTCACTATAAACTGGATGATTTGCGAGTGTTTCCAGATATAAATCATTGCACATTCTTTAAATTGAAAGTCGATCAGGAGCTATTTGAATGTGATAAACCTAATCTCGATATTGAAACCTCTTTATTGCAAATTTGTGAAAAGATCAAACATAAATACTTGCTGCAATGTTGCTTCGGCTGCCTCTACTCAGATTATTCACCATATGGGAATGGGTATTTTGCAACGATGCTTTGCTATGCAAGCGTATCTGATCGATACACAAAAGTGGATGGAAAGGAATCCTTTTGGGAGGTCTACGAAGAAGGAAAGCAAGTACAGGAAACATTTCAATGCAGTAGATTTAAGCCGAGAGTCAATTGTTTGGGCGGATACAGAGGTACAATCTACTAAAATTGTTGCAAAATGCGGTTTTAAGTTAACAAGAGAGGTCCACTTTTGAAAGCCATCTTTTCGTGAAATGAAATTGCATGAATAGATACATTATTATTGCACCAACAATATTTAGTAACACATCATCAACGTCACAGCTGCCAACTCGGAGTAATACCTGTAGCACCTCGACAGACACAATAATCGATAGCATGAACAAGAAGTAAATACCAAACGAACGAAACTTCTTAAAGAGCACCGGTAGGAAAAATCCAAACGGTGCGAAAGCTACTAAGTTCCCTAGTAGATTGATCGTGACGGTATGCAAATTAATATTATTATGGGAATAAGCAACTAAATAATTGTTGATTGTTCGGAGTGGGACAAAATTTGTGCTTTGCTTGAGATAGGTTTTGAAGTCCATCGAAGACCCAAATCGAATTCGATTATTTATAAATAGCTCAGAAGCCAAATAGAAGATAAATAGGATGAAAAGGATGAAAATCACAACATAAATGAGCCTTTTCAAATTGGTTTCCCCCTAATAACAAAGAATCACAACTGATTTTGTGGCATCTGCAGTAAACGAATTTAATATGAAAGACGTCCACGACAATTGTCATTATACAGATTCGAGAAAGCTTTGGGAATTATTTTGTGAAGATAAAGATTTAATGTTAAAATAGATAAAGATTTTGCATAGAAACGAAGAAATGTGGATTGAGGCATCGCATAGGTACAGTTCTGACCTTGGTTTCCGATTAGACAATCGCATAGAAAAATCACTTACAAACATTGCCGAAATCATGAGGAACTATACTTCCTTTAGATTAGATCATAAGGCATTTATTTTTTAAAATCCGCAATTATAGTAGAGGGAGTTTACAAGTAATGATGGAAAACGTGAAGAAATACGATGAAGAAATCTATGATGTTATTCAACTAGAGTTAAACAGACAACGTGATAAGATTGAACTAATTGCTTCAGAAAACTTTGTGAGTGAAGCGGTGATGGAGGCAATGGGCTCTGTCTTGACCAACAAATATGCAGAAGGCTACCCAGCAAAACGCTATTATGGTGGTTGTGAGTATGTAGATATTGCTGAAAATATTGCTAGGGATCGTGCGAAGCAAATCTTTGGTGCTGAACATGCCAATGTACAACCGCATTCTGGTGCGCAAGCCAATATGGGCGTATATTTCGCAGTGCTGCAACCTGGGGACACAGTGCTTGGGATGAACCTGTCGCATGGTGGACATCTAACACATGGTAGCCATGTAAACTTCAGTGGAATGAACTATAATTTTGTGGACTATGGTGTAGATGAGACTACACAAAAGATTGATTACGATCAAGTTTTGAAAATAGCAAAAGAACATCAACCAAAACTAATTGTGGCAGGCGCATCAGCTTATCCGCGTTCAATTGATTTTGCCAAATTCAAAGAGATAGCAGATGCTGTTGGTGCGTACCTAATGGTGGACATGGCGCATATTGCTGGTCTAGTTGCCGCTGGCTTACATATGAATCCTGTGCCATATGCAGACTTTGTGACCACAACAACTCACAAAACGTTGCGCGGACCACGGGGTGGTATGATTCTTTGTAAGGAAGAGCATGCTAAGAAAATTGATAAAGCGATTTTCCCTGGGATTCAAGGTGGACCACTTATGCACGTGATTGCGGCAAAAGCAGTTTCCTTTAAAGAATGCCTAGAGCCTAGCTTTAAAGCGTATGCTGAACAAATTATTACCAATGCAACTCAATTGGCAACTAGTTTGCTAAAAGAGGGCGTGCAACTAGTTTCGGGTGGAACAGATAATCATTTGCTGCTAATCGATCTGCGTGGAACTGGACTAACTGGGAAAGTAGCAGAGCATGTCCTCGATGAAATCGGAATAACAGTGAATAAGAATACAATACCTTTTGATCCAGAAAGTCCATTTGTGACAAGTGGTGTTCGTATTGGAACAGCCGCAGTGACGACCCGTGGCTTTGGTGTTGCCGAAATGGACGAGATTGCAGCTATTATCGCGTTGGCTTTGAAAAATAGTGAAGACCCAAGTAAGTTGGAAGAAGCGAAACATCGTGTTTCCACATTGACAAGCAAGTTTCCAATGTATAAGGGCTACTAAGGAAAAAGTGAGCAATCGTGCTCACTTTTTTTGAGTGAGGATGGCGACAACACCTGTAGGAAGGCAGAAAGCGTTTTCCTTAAATAATCACGAAAAATCTGTTGAAAAGCAGAAGTGATTTCTGTACAATAGTTCGAGATGCCAAAAGTGCGATAAATAGATACTATTAGGAGGTAGACAAGAATGGCAAAGGTACACGTATATGATCACCCATTAATTCAACACAAGGTAACATTGATTAGAAAATCTAGTACTGGAACAAGAGAATTTAGGCAGTTAGTAGATGAAGTAGCAATGCTGATGGCATTTGAAATTACGCGAGACCTTCCACTCAAGGAAGTTGAAATTGAAACACCAATGGGTAAAACAAAGCAAAAGGTAATTGCAGGAAAGAAGCTAGGACTTGTACCGATTTTGCGGGCTGGACTAGGAATGGTAGATGGTATGCTGAAAATGATTCCTGCTGCAAAGGTAGGACATGTTGGTTTGTACCGTGACCATGACACACTGCAAGCGATTGAGTATTTTGTGAAACTCCCAACGGATATAGAGGAACGTGAATTTATTATTGTTGATCCAATGCTTGCAACTGGCGGTTCGGCAATTTCTGCAATAGATTCACTGAAAAAACGTGGTGCAAAACAAATTAAATTTATGTGCTTGATTGCCGCTCCTGAGGGTGTAGACGCTATTAAAGAAGCACATCCTGACGTGGATATATACATTGCTGTCTTAGATGAAAAGCTAAATGAAGCTGGTTACATTGTTCCAGGACTTGGCGATGCAGGTGACCGCTTGTTTGGTACTAAATAAAAAAAGAGGAGTTACTATGAAAAAACTATTCGTTATTGTATTGAGCCTTATGCTTTGTATCGGGTTATCTGCTTGTACAAAGTCAAATGAGAAAGAAGACAAAGAAACCGAAAAAAAGACAGAGAGCAAAGAAACCGAAAAGAAGACAGAGAGCAAAGAAGAGCAGAAAAAACAAATTACCAAAAGTGTTATCGATGGCGATACGATTACGAACGAAGCTTTAGGATTTACAATGACATTGCCAGAGGATTGGTCATTTGCTAGTAAAAAAGAATTGAAATTAATATTTGGTCAGGCGGCAGAAATAGTAGATGATGCAGACGTTACAGAGGCGATGGAGGAAGGCGATATTATTCCAATCTTAGTATCCTCTGAATTCCCATTGGGGGAAGTAGAAAATTCAAATACAAATATTAATGCTTTTACAATGAAATCACCACTTTCTGCAAAATCAGTTGCAAAGGCAACCGAGGCTACTGTGGACTCCTCTAAAGAGATGGAATCCACAACAGAAGTGATTAATGGAAATGAGTTTTATACACTAGCAACCTCATCAACTGACCTGCAGCAAAAGCAGTATTTTATTAAAAAAGATGGCTACATCATTTGTATCACATCAACTTTTTATGATGAGGCTGGCAAAGCGACTACCGAGAAATCAATCCAAACAATTCAAATTGAAGAGTAGCAAACAAAAAAGAGTGAAAAATCTATGTGCTTCAATAGCACATCATTTTCACTCTTTTTTATATTTAATTTAATAAAAGGGTTAGATGATTTTTTCAATTGCTACGGCGCAGGCCTTGAACTCCGCTGTACCTGATATCGGATCGTATTCATTCAGTGTGAGGACGTTGGTTGGCGTTTCATGCCAGTGGAAGCTCATGAACACAAGACCTGGCGCAACTTGTTCTGTGATTTTCACCTTCACTTGCAGTTCGCCACGACGAGATGAGACTTTGACCATCTCGCCATCTGTGACACCAAGATTATCAGCATCTATTGGATGAATGTCGACTGTTTCTTCGGTTTGCTTCACTTTGACACCAGCAGCGTAATGACGCGTTTGGGTATGGGTATTGTAAGACTCATATCTCCTACCTGTTGTCAGTGTGAAAGGATATGCTTCGTCTGGTAATTCAAGTGGCGCAGTATAGTCAACTGGAACAAAAGGTGATTTACGATCCGTTTTCTCTGCTTGATGAAAACGCTCATGCATAATCTTTGTTCCCGGATGATCTTCACTTGGGCATGGGTAGTGAATACTGTATGCATGTTCTAATCTCTCGTAAGAAATACCCCCATACATTTCCCAAGCAATCGAACGAACCTCATCCCAAATTTCTTGGCTATTCTGATAGTGCATTGGATACCCCATTAACGTAGACAATTCACAGAGGATTTCCCAATCCTCTTTCACATTTGGATGTGCTTTCACAGCGGTTCGCACCCGCTGAACTCTTCGATCAGTATTGGTGTAAGTGCCATCGACTTCACCCCATGATCGAGCCGGGAGCACAACATCAGCCATTTGCGCAGTATCTGTCATGAAAATATCCTGAACAATCATGAGATCCAGTTTCTCGAATAGTGTCTTAGTATGATTCATATGCACATCTGCAAGCAGTGGGTTCTCACCAATGATGTAGAGTGCTTTCAATTCACCGTTTTCCATTCGTTCGAATGTTCGTGTTTGCGTATCACCAATCTGTGGGTTTAAGGGTACACCCCAAACCTTTTCATATCGTTCTCGGTTTGCAGGGTCCGCAATGCTCATTGCACCAGCTAATTGATTAGGGAGGCAACCCATGTCTCCAGCCCCTTGAACATTATTTTGCCCACGAAGCGGCATGATGCCAGTACCCTCCTTACCGATATTACCAGTGAGTAAGGCGATATTAGCAATGTCAAATACATTGTTGACGCCACAATGGTGCTCAGTAATTCCTAAAGTATAGGCAATCATGGCCTTGCTAGCACTTGCGTATTCACGAGCAGTTGCGACAATATCATCTGGTGATAAACCAGTAATCTTCGCTGCATACGTCGGTGTAAAAAGTTCCACCTGTTTCTGGAGCTTATCGAAATCAATTGTGAACTGATCAACAAATGATTGGTCAAATAATTTTTCTTTGATAATCACATGAATGAAAGCATTGAGTAATGCTATGTCAGATCCCACTTCTATTTGTAAATGACGGTGGGCAATCTTTGTCATATCGATCTTTCTAGGGTCAATTACAATTACCTTCAACCCAGCTTTTACTGCTTTTTTAATCCGATTTGCAATGATCGGATGTGCTTCAGTGGTATTGGAACCCATTAATAGCAGCACTTCAGCCTTTTCAAAATCCTCAAGCGTATTTGTCGGAAATCCACTTCCGAACACAGTTGCCAGACCGGCAACGCTAGGTGCGTGTCAGGTTCGGTTACAACCATCAATATTGTTGCTTTGCAAAACAGTTCTCATGAATTTCTGCGTAATATAATTAGATTCATTGGTGCTTCTGGCGCAGGCAAACATGCTGATCGCATTTGAACCCCATTGCTCCTTAATTCCAGCAAGCTTTGTTGCGATGAATTGATAAGCCTCATCCCAAGTTGCCTCCACAAGCTTACCTGCTTTACGGATAAGTGGTGACGTTAACCGACTGTCTGCATGAACATACTCGTAAGCGAATGCCCCTTTGACACAAGTCTGCCCTTGGTTCACTGGCGCCTCTTTGTCGCCTCGGATCTTAACAATCTTGTTGTCTTGGACCTCAAGCACCAAACCACATCCAGTACCACAGTACCCACAAATTGTTTTCACAAGATTAGTCTCGCTCATTATTTCTCCCTCTTAACTATGTGACATTACTTCATTATAACTATATTTTAAATGATTGCATAATGTGAGTGAATAAATTAAGGCTGAACGGTTTGCGAAGAAGAATGTAGTAAAACTCCCTGCACTAGTGTTTGGTTCGAATTAATTTCCACGGAAATTAACCAGGATAGACACAAAATTGTAAAATTGTGTTGATGCCATTCTATTTAATTGCTACACTAGTAATTGGAATAATTAATCAAGGAGGTTAAAAGATGTGAAAATAATCTTTAAAAGTATAATTTCCTGTTTTGTTTGCGTTTCCGTGGTATTTGGTAGTGGTGCGATTCCTTTCTTGCAAAAGCCCCATTCTGTAAGTGCAGCTACTGGCTGGGTAAATGAGAATGGTGCTTGGTATTATTATAATAATGCAGGAGTGAAGGTAAAGGGATGGATTAGTGTAAATGGATATTGGTACTACTTGAATCCGAATTCAGGACAAATGTACACGGGTTGGCAGAAGATCGATGGCGCATGGTATCAGTTTCAAAGTAATGGGGTAATGATGACTGGCTGGGTACAGTGGAATGGATACTGGTATTACTTGAATCCGGATTCACCAGCTAAAGGACAAGCGCTAACAGGTTGGCAGAAGATCGATGGCGCATGGTATCAGTTTCAAAGTAATGGGGCGATGATGACTGATTGGGTACAATGGAATGGATACTGGTATTATCTGAAGGTAGATTCACCAGCTAAAGGACAAGCGCTGACAGGTTGGCAAAAGATTAGTGGAGCATGGTATTTGTTTCAAAGTAACGGTGCCATGATGACCGGTTGGGTTCAGTGGAATGGGTATTGGTATTACCTGAATCCAAATTCACCAGCCAAATGACAAGCGCTAACAGGTTGGCAGCAGATTGGCGGAGCATGGCATTTCTTTCAAAGCAATGGGGCAATGAGTACTGGTTGGGTTCAAAATAACGGATATTGGTATTACTTGAATCCAAATGCATCAAGGCCAGGGCAAGCGCAAACAGGCTGGCTACAGATTGGGGGCGCATGGCATTTCTTTCAAAGCAATGGAGCGATGAGTACTGGTTGGTTTCAAAGCAACGGATATTGGTATTATTTGAATCCCGATGCATCAAGACCAGGGCAAGCGCAAACAGGCTGGCAGGATATTGGTGGTGCACGGTATTACTTCCAAAGCAATGGAGCAATGATTACAGGTTGGGTTCAACTGAATGGATATTGGTATTATTTGAATCCAAACTCATCAAGACCAGGACAAATGAGTGTAAACTGGCAGCAGATTAGTGGAGCGTGGTATTACTTTCAAAGTAATGGAGTGATGAAAGCTGATTTTTGGCAGACGGACAGCAGCGGGCGCTACTATTATCTGAAGCCAGATGGACGGATGAAACCTGAGGGCAATAGCACTAGAGATTGGGTTAATGTGTGGGCAGTAGGTGCATATCTTTCCTGTGCATACGGTTCTCTAGGACGAGTAGACGACTTAGCATATGAGATTAAGAATAGTTATACTGGTGCATCGATTACAATTACAGAAAACTTGAGCGCTACGAAAAGTCATATTCTAGACAATATTAACCAGGCAGATATGGCCTTCTTTATTGGTCATGGGCCGAGAGATCCAGTCATACGTTTCCATCTGAGTAAGCACCCGATATACGGACCGCTTCCGCAGAACCCTGGAGCAAGTTTATGCAATGAGCCTGGAGGTAATATTTACCGTTCGGAGTTAAGGCTGGGTGGTCAATTGGAGTTTGCGACCTTTCATACCTGTAGTTTCTTGCGCTATACCAACCAGACAGAGAAACAAGATATGATGAGGATGATGGATGGTGTTCACGTAATGACAGGTTACGATAACAGAATGATGATGTGGCCAGGACAAATGGACTATTATGTTCAATTATTGAAATCAGGTTACTCAGTTTACGATGCATGGAAAAAATCGACTAGCCGTTTTCAAAAAACACCAACAGAAGTTGATGGCGATGTATTTGGGATGATTGCATTTCATAAATAAACAAAAAACGAAGGACTTAAAGATATTAACGGTGAATATCAACTTAGTTACAATATCAATTCATCTGGCTCTGATACTCACTGGTACAATTGTAGAGAAAACTAGGGAGAGACTAACTATGAAAAAAAAGAAATATATTACAATATTGGCTTGTTTGATAGTTGTCGGAATTGGTACATACACTTTTTCGACATTTCGGTCAGAAGGTATTTATAAAGCGGCGGATTTCGGAGAAGTTGGCGGAGAAGGACCTTCTAAGAGGGTGAAGGAGTCCGGATTAAGCGATGGTAGTGGAGAAGCCGTGATCTATAAGGTAAAGAAAGTCAAAGATATCAAAGCACGTGCTGAAACACTTATCAAGAAGATTGGGTTAGAAGGGTTA
>JAVBKB010000140.1:0-6667 GCA_031554275.1 Caryophanales bacterium
ATAGCGAATGCTTTGTGGTAATTTTCCATCTCGCTTTGTTAAAAAAGTGCTTAAATATCTAGATATTCGCGCATTTTTTGCCGCGCGAGATGAAAAATTTCCGGACAAATCATTCACTATTTTAATCGGTAATCAGGATAAAATCTCCCGATAAAATTTTCAAAGACGAGGAATCATTTTCGGGGACTATCCTAGGAAATTATGACGAAGTATTTGGGAATCTTAGCGAGGATTAAGGTGCATTTCTATCGACAATTAGGATAAAGCAGGTCTCAACTATATATCCCGTTTCCCGTTAAAAAATTTAATTAAAATGATTTTGTTAGGAGTGCAATATGAGAATAGGTATCATTGGGGCAATGGAAGAGGAAGTGACTTTACTTCGAGAAACCATTGAGGTAGAGAAAACAGAAGTGTTTGGTGGATGCGAGTATACAATTGGGCGCTTGCATGGCAAAGAGGTTGTGCTTTTACAATCTGGAATTGGTAAGGTCAATGCTGCTATGTCAACAGCAATCTTGTTAGAGAAGTATCAACCTGATGTATTATTGAACGCGGGCTCTGCTGGCGGTTTTGCGACAGGAATGAATGTTGGTGATATTGTCATTTCAACAGAGGTTATTCATCACGATGTAGATGTTCGAGCATTTGGATATCAAATTGGACAAGTTCCTGGTCTGCCATACAAATTTCCTGCTGATGAGCGATTGGTGCAAATGGCATATGAAGAAGCCCAGGCATTAACTGACGTACAGGTGATTAAAGGGATGATTGGTACAGGTGATATCTTCATTGAAAAACAAGCACAGCGATCAATGATTTTGGAGCATTTCCCAGATGTTATTGCTGGGGAAATGGAAGCTGCTGCAATTGCACAAGTGGCGTATCAGTTCAATATACCATTTGTCATTATCCGTTCTCTGTCAGATATCGCTGGCGATAATTCAGGTGTTTCATTTGAGCAATATTTAGTAAAGGCAGCAAAAAACTCAGCAGATTTAATTATGAGAATGGTGAAAATTATCTAAAAAGAGACTGGAATACGTAATTTCAAAGTTCTTTGATGGGCAAGTTTGCACATGCAAAGGTTTGATTACGTTATACCAGTCTTTTTTGTTTCAATGAGATGTTAAGGGATGAGGATGGCCAATCATAGTGTGGCTTTCCGAAATTCGAGCAAGAGTTGTGCCTGCATTGCTATTCAAAGGGCAATAACTAAAGTAGGTCGGTTGCCAAATTTTGCAGTGCGACGAATGCAAAGCGCCTGGCTTAATCAGAATGTTAGGAACAAATCCTATCGTCTTGGTCCCCAACCAGAGCTGAAGAAGCACCAGAAACCAAAGATGAAGAATAACACAAATAGGATAATGAAAATCGCAAAGAAGATACCTACGCCGCCACCATAACCATAACCTAATCCAGGTCCGCAACAACCCCCATATCCTCCATAACCCGATCCATAAGGATACATGGATAAACACCTACCTTTCGCTATCTTAATGTATGCACTTTGATCTAAAGTGCCTAGGCTCCTTTTGGGAAATTCAACTTTTCCTGATATTAGTTTGGAAATAGAGAATGATTTGTTCGGAAAAGCCGTGATAAAAATTTCGCGAATAGGATTACAAAGCGCAATGGAGAATTTAGCTTATCGGGGTTTGCCGTAGAAATTTTAAGAAAAAAATAAGATAATCCCAAAATCAAAATAAGATTTGTACGATATCATGTTCTCTATCAACGAATGAAGGAGAACGAGTATAATGAAAAATAAGAATCTTTTGAAGGTGCTTTTTGATTTACTGATGGTATTTCTTTTTGTAGGGTTGTACGATGCCAATGCAACAGGTACGGTTTTCCATGAAATTGTGGGATTAATTTTATTCGCATTATTTGTCATTCATATTTTCTATAATCGTAAATGGGTGATACAAGTCGGAAAGAAACTATTTGGTAGAGGTTTGAAAAAGAGATTGAAAGTAATGTATGGTCTAAATATTTGTTTACTCCTCGCCTTTGGGTTGGTATTAGTGAGTGGGATCAGAATTTCGCATATATTATTTCCTAGTGATGTGAAAGCAAGTGATATTTGGATGACGCTTCACATTGCATCTGCTCTGATTACGATTGTGTTGATTGCAGTGCATCTTGGTTTGCACTGGAAGTTCATTGTGAATGTAGCAAAAAAGCATTTGCAAATTCCAGAACATTTGAAAAAGGTTCTTTTGATTACATCAATTGTAACAATCGTTGCAATAGGTGTTTATGGAACAGTTACTATTTCCGCACCTCTCATTGAAAAAATGCAACCAAAGTCAGCACTTAGTTCAGATGAAGAAAAGCCTGGGGAAATGAATCACGATGAATCAGATCAAACAATCAAAGCTGGGGAAGAAAAGCAACCTCATGAAGCGGCAAGCCTAACAGCAAGTATTTATACAGCGATGTTAACACTTTCAATGGTTTTATTGTTTACATTATTAGTCATTCGAATGGACAGATTTGCTGATAATTCGAATCGCATTCACACAAAAATCAGTTTGAGACAGCGGAGTTGACGGCTTAATGAAAATACTAATCGCAGACGATGATCAGGATATTCGAAACCTACTGAAAATCCTCCTGGCAGGAGAATGTGACCAAGTTGTAGAGGCAGTAAACGGTCAGGAAGCAGTGGCGTTCTGTAATGAGGAAGTTTCACTTGTGATTCTTGATGTCATGATGCCAATCATGGACGGATTCCAAGCTTGCGTAGAGATACGCAAGAAATCAAAAGTGCCTATTCTGTTTTTGACTGCAAAGGGACAGGAATATGATAAAATCATTGGGTTTTCCGCAGGGGGCGATGACTACTTAGTGAAGCCGTTCAGCCCATCAGAATTACAATCAAGAGTAAAAGCAATGCTTCGTCGCTATCTTGAGTATGGTGGTACCGATTTGCTAGTTCAAGACCCTGTAATCCGAATCGGGGAACTGATGATTAACGAAGAGACTTGTCAGGTAACTGTGAATTTAGATTCAAAAGCACTCACATCTACCGAATACAAAATACTTTTACTTTTGTGCAAGACAAAGGGAAAAGTATTCTCAGCACAAAATATTTATGAATCTATTTGGGAAGAACCATACTTCCATTCAGCTAACAATACGGTGATGGTGCACATGCGCAAGCTTCGGGAAAAAATCGAAGCGGATCCTCAAAATCCAAGGTTTGTCAAAACAGTGTGGGGAATGGGGTACAAAGTAGATGACTAGAATCTCATTTTGGAAAAACCAGATGAAAAGCAAACTTCGCCTTGAAATAATTGGGTATGTGGTTATCAGCTTCGTTGTGTCACTGATCTGCTTCCTAATACTTTCTAATGTAGGAAGATACGTGATCGATCGCCACATCGAGCCGAATCGAAATCATAAAATACTTGTTGCCGAAGCACAACTATTTCAGCAATATGTAACTGAAAATAGTATTGCTAGTACCGACTGGGAGGCGATTTCTTCCTGGGTCTCATTGGAGGGCAATCTCTTTGTTTTGCATACTGCAACGAGTCAGAAATCAGAGGCCGAGTCTACGAAGTCTGACAATGCTCATGATAAGGGGAAGTCAAGCGATCTACAAGAAAACTTACCGATCCAATTCCAAGATGCAACAGTCGAAACTAATTTTCTATTTGTAAAAAGTAATCTTTTGCAAAGGACTATGTTTGCTTTTGCCTGCGTAATTTCTGCGCTATTATTTATAGCAATGTTCTATCATAGGCTGAAGAAGAAGCTAGATTACATACTCGAAATTGAATCTGGGATTGCAATTCTTGAGAGTGGCGATTTAGGCTATCAGATTCCACAGAAGGGCACTGATGAGCTCAATCGATTAGCGACTAGTGTTAATGTGATGAGCAAGTCCTTCAATGAGCGGATTCTTGCAGAGCAGCAAGCGATTCAGACCAGTAGGGAAATCATTACCGAGCTTTCACATGATATCCGGACACCATTAACTATTTTTTCAGGATATATTCCACTATTGTTGGAAAGTAAACCGTTATCAGTTATACAAAAAGAATACTTACGGCAAATCGAAAATAAAACTGAGCAAATGAAAACCCGTGTAAACGAACTGCTGGATTACTCTGTTTTGTTTTCTGGTAAGCAAAAGTATGATCAAGAGCTGCTTTCTGGTGAGACGATATTTATGCAATTGATAGGTGAAATAAGTCCATTTGTTACGGTAGATCAGCAGAATATGTTGTCCCCCGATGTGAAAATCGCTGGAGATTACCAACTAATTGCCAGAGTTTTTGACAACATTGTCTCCAATATTTATCAACACGGAGACCTGACCAAGCCGGTATTCGTATCAGGAAGTGTTCACAACAATCACTTACACATTGAAACTAGAAATACGGTTAGATCTGGAGAAACCGTAATTGGAAAGTCATTGGGATCTACTATCTGTCAATATATCCTACAAATCCATGGGGGAAAGATGTTGTTTGAAAAGCAAGGTGATATTTTCAAAAGCGAAAT
This sequence comes from Caryophanales bacterium, assembly GCA_031554275.1. Classification (GTDB taxonomy): domain Bacteria; phylum Bacillota; class Bacilli; order JARBTR01; family JARBTR01; genus JAVBKB01. The sequence continues at coordinate 4,519 of JAVBKB010000140.1, forward strand.
GGCCTTTCCACTTTGCGATAAAATTTGAGCCAAGACCCAGGATTGAAGGCGTCTCAAAATTATCAAATATCAAAAAAGAATGAGATATTGCCCTAGAATGGAGGCGATATCTCATTGTCATATTGATTTTGTTATTGAAGGGTCGGAATTAGACCAACTGATCTAATTCCGGCTTTGATTTGACGCTTGACAGTTGTAATTGACGACAATGACACTCTACCGTCTTTGTTTGATAGCTTGATACCGAATGTTGACCATAGTTGAAAACATTACTTAGATAGATGTTCTACTTAAACTCATCCAAGCTTTTGAATTGATATCCATCTTTTTTCAAATCAGTAATGACTTTATCTAATGCGTCTGCGTTGTCTTTAGAGACTGAATGCAACAATATTATTGCTCCTGGGTGAATCTGCTTCATAATACTATTATAAGCGTACTGTGCGCCTTTCTGATTGTTTGTTAGCCAATCAACATAAGCCACTGACCAAAAGACGTTTTGATAGCCTAGCTGTTTTGTTAAGCCTAGTACATGGTCGTTGAAGGTGCCTCGTGGTACACGTAGGTATTTCATGTCAGCTTGTCCTGTTAATTCAATCGTTTTCGACTTTACTTGCGCTAAATCTTCTTTGATTTTTTCGTCCGGAGAGTGTGCATAATCTAAATGCTTCCAGGAGTGGTTGCCAATAATATGACCTTCTTTTACCATCCGTTTCACCAAATCAGGTGCGCTTTCCAAATAATGACCTGTGACAAAAAACGTTGCAGGCACATGATGTTTTTTCAATATATCTAATACTTGAACTGTATAACCATTTTCATAGCCGTTATCAAATGTGAAATATAGAATTTTCTCATCTGGTTGTCCACGGTATATGGCCTGGTGTTTCTCCAATAGTTGATTAAGCTTTGAACCGGCATCCGCTTGTATGCCATCATGTCCACGCTTAAACCCCCATGAAAGTGGCGTTCGATCTCCTTCTGCATTCGCTATTGACTGCCCACAGAATAAACAAATAAATATTGCGATGACAAATTTTTTCACTGCTACTACCTCCTTAAAGGTAGTGTTTGTAAAAAAATAATGAAATAGTCGCGATTTTTCAATTGTAGGGTATAATTTTGATGTTGAATTATAGAAATGAAACTACCAGTTCGACTGTTAAAACAAGGCTGTGTCCTCAAGAAGTGTTGGCGACTCGAAATATTAAAATTATCAGAAAATCTCGAAAGGTTGACAGGAAAACGGGCTATTTTAAAAGCTGAAGGTCGATTGAAATTGTTGAAAAGAGGTAAGCTTATGAATTTTGTGATGTCATATAGTTGTGGTAAAGACAGTGCGCTTGCATTATTTCGAATGATACAAGGGGGTCACAAACCCATTGCATTATTGACTACGATTAATAAAGACCAAGAGCGCTCGTGGTTTCATGGTGTAAAGATCGAGCTATTGCATGAGATTTCAAGAAGTTTGCAGATTCCAATTATACTTTGTGAATGCCCACCAGAGAGATATGGGGAAGCATTTGAGCAAAGTTTGGGTAAGGCAAAACAAATGGGCGCAGAGGCTTGTGTTTTTGGTGATATAGACTTAGTTGAACATCGAGAATGGAATCAAGAGCGGTGCGACAATGTTGGATTAGCTTGCTTGCTACCATTGTGGCAAGAGAATCGAGAAGCACTTACGCATGAAGTTATTGATAATGGATTCAAAGCATTGATCAATATTGTTAGAAGTGACATCTTGGACGAGAGCTTTCTCGGAAAAGAGCTTTCGAAATCGTTGATCGCACTGATAAAAACAACAGGTGCAGATGTGTGTGGTGAAAACGGGGAGTACCATACCTTTATTTATGATGGTCCGATATTTACCCGTCCCATCTCGTTTGAATTAAAGGAAATAGTTGATTTCGGTTCACATAAAGCGATAAATGTTGTGAAAAAGACTATTGAAACAGGGGAATAGGCAAACTAATTTGTGATTTCGATCGTCTGATTCGAAGATTAAAAAAAAGATGATACGAACAGAATAAAAATCTCCCTATTGGCAAGAATTCCTGCCAAAAGGGAGATTCAAATTATATTGTAATGTGGATTTTCAATGCAATTCAAGAGAAAATGAAAACTTGTTTTGTTAGAGGGAAGGGAA
>JAVBKB010000147.1:0-11590 GCA_031554275.1 Caryophanales bacterium
TCTCGCTGCATGCAAAACAACCAATTTTCCAAATCGTTTACCCATAATTTCGCTGTGGCGATTTATTGAAATTTCGTTTCTTAAGCATCCACAACTATTGCAATCCCCGCGCCTCAGAACTATCGTTGTCGTTTCTCTATCGTTTCCGCAGTCACACTGGAGTTACGAGAAAGATTGTTAAGTTTGTTCCGGGAGACGAAAAAATTTCATCAAATAAAGGAGTGGGATAAAATGTTGTCGATTAAAACAAGCATTCTCATTATTATACCAACTTTAATATTAGCGCCTTTGGTTTTCATTTCTATAAAATTGTATTTCGAGGTATTTCATGATATAAAAAAATCTATTAAAGAAACTATATTGTTTTTAAAAATTGTTTTTAAATATCCAAGTTATATGGTTGGTATGGTAAGACCGGAAAGATCGAAAATAATTATTCGTGTAAAGAAAGATAAATCCGTTGATCAAAAACTTAAAGAAAAAATCATAAACATATTGAACTCAGATAAAAAACTTTACTTTCTATTTGCTAAGTTTATTATCACTTGTCTTCCTGAAGCAATCGAGGCTTTTAGTTTTATTTTGTCAGAAGAGACCGCGGAACAAGAAGAGATTATAGAGAGCGAAATCATAAGCGAAGTGTACCAACAAATTCCTAGCCCTCCGTTTTTTAAAACATCGTTTAAGCTAGCTGTTTAATAAACGAAAATAACCACCTCAATCGAGGTGGTTTTCTATTTCGAATGATACCAATCTCACTATGTCTCCAGTAGTTCTAAATAATAATTTACACATAAACATACAATCGCTATCTGTACATATTGCAGACATCGTAAATTCGTTCCAGCCTTTGTTTTCATCCACTACCTTAAACCATGTCTTAAGCTTCTCAATATCCCTGCTTGTATATCCTTCGCCTCTAACTGGGATCAGCTTATCAAATATGTCCTCTAGTAGATCATCCTCAATCACTTCTTGCCTAATAAATTCTCTAAGTGTTTTCATGTTTGTATTTTAGCATATGTATGAAACTAACTTGAACATGCAAAAATAACTCTATGGCTAAAATAATTTTAATAACTGAAGACACCGAATTAGAAATAAAATTAATCGAACTACTCGCAGTAGATGGACACACGATAACCAATATAGTCCGATCAATAGACGAGACTTACACTGTTGACGTCTCTGGCATCGACATAGTAATTGCCGAGGCATCGTTTAATAAGCAAGAGACTGAGATGGGTATTCCGCAGATGCGATTGGTGGTATGCCTGTCACTTACGATGTTGCGATCATGTGTTATAACTTAGGTAAGCCAGAAACCGAAAAAGGTAACAAAAAGGTAACGCACAGACATAAAAAGAGGGTTTCGAGCGTAGAAGATGTTACACCTAAAAACGCTTGAAACCCCTTTGCAAAGGCGTGTTTATATACTATCGTAAAAGATGTTACAGCTACAAAAACAATGCCGATCATTATGGAAGTTAGAAAATAAATTGTCAGCTGATATCATAAGTCGAATTGACTAAGTAAAGAAATCAGAAGCTATTCAATAATTACAAAATTATTGGATGGCTTCTTTTTGTGTCTGTCAGCCCTTTCAATATTACTTCTAAAACAATTAACAATTGCTAATACTAATTGATGTTGTAGTGAAATTGAGACAAGCAAGTAGCAGGATAACGCTGTGGAGGTAGCCATGGAAAATCAAAGTAACAATCAGGATTTGGTAGCAAAGGTTGATCAATTGATGGCAAGTAACACAAATGAGAAACCATCTGATTCACCAATTCATTGTTTAGCTATTATTGGTCAAGTAGAGGGACATATGCAGCTTCCCCCACAAACGAAGACAACAAAATATGAGCAAGTCATTCCTAACCTAGTGGAAATTGAACAGGACCCAAATGTGAAAGGGCTTCTCGTCATTTTAAACACAGTGGGTGGAGATGTCGAAGCAGGACTGGCGATCGCAGAGATGATTGCTTCTTTGTCAAAGCCCACCGTTTCAATTGTGCTTGGTGGGGGTCACTCAATTGGGATTCCGATCGCAGTTTCGTGTGACTTTGCCTATATGGTACCGTCAGCAACTATGACGATTCACCCAATCAGGCTTACAGGAATGATAATAGGTGTCCCACAAACATTTGAATATCTTGAGAAAATGCAGGATCGAGTCATTCACTTTATCGTCCAGCATTCAAAAGTAAATGAAGATGAGCTGAAAAGAATGATGTTCGCTCAAGGCAATCTTTCAAGAGATATCGGAACGAATATTGTTGGAGAAGAGGCTGTTAGAACTGGGCTAATCGATGCAATAGGCGGCGTAAGTCAAGCAATTCAGAAACTAAATCAATTAATAGGAACGCCCTAACCGAAAAACAAGGTGAATTGTCATGTTATAGACAATTAGCGCCTTGTTTTTTTACTCGATATCAATTGTTTTTGATTTCTTTGATTTAGGGATTTTTACAATTAGTAATCCATCCTGATAATTTGCTCGAACATTGTCTTCGTCAATTGGTGAGTGGAAAGTAAATGACTTGTCATGTTTTTTTTGAGGATCGTCGGTTTGATAAAAAATTTTGAGTTTATTCCCAGTTAACTCTAATGTAATGTCTTCCTTCTTTATACCAGCGATTTTTGCAGAGAGTGTGTACTCGCTCTCGGTTTCAGCCCAATCCAGTGTAAATGGATTATTAATTGAAACATTGTGAAAAAAATGCTCAATAGATTGAAAAAAATCATTTCCGAATTTTTTTTGGATTGAGTTATCAATTCTTTTTGCTAAATTTTGAATTTGCTCTTTTATAGTAGGGCTTTCTTTCGAATCCATTTGCAATCCCCCTAAAGTATCCTCAAAAATAATTTACTCGCAATGGCATGTATTGGTTCAGAAAAGTTAATCATTTTGGCACCATATTCTGTTTTATCGATAATCAGTACTGAAAATATTCGAAAATCACGATTTGGGATTACTAATCGAAATTGTTGTTGGAAATGCAACTCAAAACTCGCTAAGTTTCCCAGATACTTCGTCATAAATTCCTAGGAAAGTCCCGCTTTCCTTCGTAAATTATTCCTCGTCATTGAAAATTTTATCGGGAGTTTTAAGTTGCATTTATAACGACGATTAGGATAAAGAGCGGAATGGGTTTTTGACCAGTACAAATTGTTTGAAAAGTTCATATCCTATAGATGAAACTTGATAAATATTGAAAGGAGAATATTTATGTTCCCTAATATGTTTGGGTGTAGACCACCGATTCCAGTGCCTGGGTGTTGTGCTACCAATGTATGTCCGCCAGTTATTCATCCGCCAATTAATTATATAAAGCAAAACCAATTCACACATGTAGTGCCACATATTCATCCAGTGAATGAAACCACTATGAATACGCATGTGTATCAAAATCAGCATTTCTTCCCTCATCAATATCAAATGATGAACAATGCTGTTAGTCAGCAAAGTTTTTATGGCTCACCATTACCGAGAGCCGGTTGCTAACCTAATCATGATGAAATGCCGAATTAAAATTTGGCATTTCATTTTTAATCATTTTATTTTGTGACAAAGTCTAAAAAAATTTTTTTAGTATAGTATAATATTCAGGAAACTAGGTTAAGTGGAATTGACATTGCGCCTTTTTTTTGAAAGAATAAATAAGATAATTAATTTTGAGGAGGGTGTACATTGAATACACTAACTGTTGAACAAATTTTGGAAAAAGAATTCAAGAGTGGTATGAATGGATATAAAAAAGATGATGTGGATGCTTTTCTAGATGCGGTCATTAAGGATTATGAAGAATTTAATATGGAAGTCGGACGCTTATTTCAGGAAAATGAGAACCTTCGGAAACAAGTGAAAGAACTTAATCGTGCCATTCAACTGAAGCATCAAGACACGCAACAAAAAATGGTAGGAAATCCAACGAATTTTGATATTATCAAACGGATTTCGAATTTAGAAAAAGCAGTGTTTGGTAGTATGATTCACCGCGAATAGATGTTATAATGCTACAGACGTCTGGATAATTGCTGTGAAAGGTAATACCTTACATAGAGGAAAGTCCATGCTCGCACTGTCCTGAGATGGCAGTAGTGTTCGTGCCTAGTGAAAAAATAAGCTAGGGCAGTTTGAAGGGACTGACGGCGGGAAGCACACCTAAGAACTTATTGTTTATGGTCTGCACCCTGAAAGTGCCACAGTGACGTAGCTTGCAGGAAACTGACAAGGTGGAACGGGTAAACCCCACGAGCGAGAAACCCAAATTAGGTAGGGGAACTTTTCTGAAGGAATTGAACGGAGGAAGAGTCAGAGAAATCTGAAGATAGATGATTGTCACCTTAGTACGAGGCTAAATGAACTTTGTTCAAAGCCGTTCGCAGTGCAAAGGAACAGAACATGGCTTATAAGACGTTACCTTCATACAATTTGCTTTCTTTGGTAAGAAAGCTTTTTTGTTTTTGTTACTCATGCAAATTGGTTGATAATTGATAGGATTGAAGGGATTTATAATGATGTATACTTTAATTGCTACAGCCGCAATGGGACTAGAGTCACTTGTTGCTGATGAAGTCAAAGCATTGGGATATGATTGCACAGTTGAAAATGCTAAAGTGATTTTCCAAGGAGACGAGCTTGCAATTGCCCGTGCCAATTTATGGCTTCGTACTTCTGATCGCATCAAAATACTTGTTGGCGAATTTACTGCAAACACTTTTGATTCGCTTTTTGAAAGTACAAAGGCTCTACCATGGGAAGAGTACATAGAAATCGATGGCGAGTTTCCTGTATCAGGAAAGTCAGTGAAATCAACGTTATTTAGTGTTCCTGACTGCCAGGCAATCGTGAAGAAAGCGATTGTCGAACGGTTAAAAAAAGTTCATAACCAAACAGGATTTTTGAATGAGACAGGTGGATTGTATAAGATTGAAGTTTCGATCCTCAAAGATAAAGTGAGTTTAACAATTGATACTAGTGGTGTTGCCCTTCATAAACGAGGATACCGTATTGAGCAAGGAGAAGCACCTTTGAAAGAAACTTTGGCAGCAGCTCTTGTTCTGCTTACGAAATGGTCGCCAGATCGCCCTTTTATAGATCCGTTCTGTGGTTCAGGTACAATCCCAATCGAAGCTGCTTTAATTGGCCAGAATATTGCTCCCGGATTTAATCGTGATTTCATTTGTGAAACATGGAAATGGATGCCGAAAGCTGTTTGGGATGACGCAAGGGAAGAGGCAGATTCAAAAGCAAACTATGATCAAGAGTTAGACATAATAGGCAGTGATATTGATCATAAGCTTATTGAGATAGCAAAAGAAAATGCTGCAGAAGCTGGTTTTGCTGACCTTATCCAATTTAAGCAGATGCAGGTAGCAGACCTTACAACTAAGAGAGACAATGGAGTAATTGTGGGCAATCCACCCTATGGCGAAAGAATGAGCGAACTTCCACAAGTAGAAAAGATGTATATAGAAATGGGACAAGCATTCAAGAAGTTAGCAACATGGTCTATCTACATCATTACTTCACATGAAAAGTTTGAAGAATTCTTTGGTCAGAAAGCTACGAAGAAACGTAAGCTGTTCAATGGATTTATTCGTACTGACTATTATCAATTTTGGGGTAAACGTAAGCAAAGTGAATAGATTTATGTGAGCCAAACTTGATTTGATATTGATTTGCGGAAAATTTAGTGTGTGGATATTCGGGTGCTTTGTTTAAGCTTGCTCCCAATGACCAAATTCAACTGAAAAATGAGATTTCGCCTACAAAGGCAATATCTCATTTTTTTGGTTTTGCAGTGAACTTTCGGCTCCAGCCGCTATTCAGAGTTCGGATGGTTTTCATTGTAACAAAGAAACCTGATTACTAACACGGGTTCTGATTTGGTTTAGAAAAGATTCAGGTCCTAACACTTTCACAACAGGTCCAAATCCAAGAATACGAATAAGCAGCTCGGTTTCTTCTTCTTTGTCATAGAATATTTGACAAAGATAACGGTCGTTAACTTCATCATACTCCGTGATTTTTTCCCAAGAGGCAAATTGGAGCATACAACGTTCCAAAGCATTTCGTTCCTGCGAAATTTCTAGTAGAATTGGGTTTTGTGATTTTGATTGTTCGAAAAGCGCTTTGACATTATACTCATCCGTTTTGACTTTTGGACTCACGCTTTGTATTCGTGATAAATTCAAAGTCATTTTCCGACATCCATTGTTATGAATGAGGCCTGCCAGTAAGCGGAATTTATTGTCCTTTTCTGAGTAGCTAATTTTCCAAGGTATGAATTCATTCGAAATAAGTGAACCTTTCGCACCTTGGTATTCAACAATTAACACTTCCTGTTGTACACATGCTTGAATAATTGCTTGAAAGTGACTAATATAAGTTGGATCAGCAAAGTCATCTCCATCACTAGCAACATCTACATAACAAATTTGATCATCTAAGTATAATGGTGATACATCCTTTAGCAAATGTTCCAACGCAGTTAATTCCGATTTATCTAGAAATAGTTGAATCCGCTTATCATGTAATAAAGCCTGTAACCATGACTTTTCTAGATTGGTGAGCGGACGCATGGCAATAGGTGAGGATAACTTCGAATAATATTGCTCGTTATTTTCCTTTAGCAAATCCCATTCCTTTGAGAAAAGTTTTGGCAATAGGTGAAATGCACTTTCATAGAAAGCATTCTCATGTGTGAACTTCTCCAATTCTTTCCTCGACATACCATTCGTTGCTTGCACAAGGATTTTCTCTAGAACTGTGTAGTAACACCCATATACTTCAGAAAACAATTCCATTTGAACATCTCCTTATTATAGTTCCAAATTCAAAGCAATTCCTTTACTAGATCAGGGAGCTATAGATACATTTCTTCTAATCGTTTCATATCATCGTAAAATTTATTATAAACTGTCTGATTTGAGCACTCTAACGAAAGAATTCTGCCTGTGAAAGTTTTAATCCAGGGCAACATTTCATTGCTATCATATACTTCTTTTGTATATAAGAAGATGTTCTCTCCTAAGTTTAATAGCTCACCGCCCTTACCTTCACGATAAATGCGATCGATGATATATTGTTCTTTCTCTTCGTTAATAAGAAGCTTCAAACAAACAATTTCGATTCGCATTTTGCCATCAAAACCAACATTCCATACATGTTCCAAATGGGAATCTAGTTTCTCTTGGAGCTCTGAAATATTTTCATCAGTCTCTCTTAACTGAATTTCTTTGATGTTATCTAGACGAAAAGAATGAAAACGCATCCGATCAGGGCTATAAGCGCACAGATAACGTCTGCCTGTAGTGCTACTAATCATTATTCTAAGTGGTACAATATATTGTTTTGAACTCGAATCATTTCTCTTACTTTCATTGGTAAAACGAATTGCTTTCTGCTGTTTGATGGCACTGAGAATTTCAAGCAATTGCTCGCTATCCAAGGTATGCGCAATATAATTATGCTTGAAAACAAATAATTGATTATCAAAGTTTTCACGATCCATAATAAAGCTTCCCACTTCACCAAGGGGTGAAACTCCTTGAAAAAAAGCAACAGCTTGTTGAAGTTTTCGTGGGAGGGGATAGGAGACATTACGTGAAAACAAAATTGTTTTACCATTTTTCTCAGATGCTAATAAATCATTTGTAACATATTCATTACATTTATTTCGAACCGTTTGCACATCAAATACTTGTCCACTTTGCTGGCAAATGCGGTCAGTTATTTCTGTAATTGTGCTTGCTGGGTTGCATTGCAAGTCATCCAGTATATAGAAATGGAGCATAATATCATTATTCGTGAATGCCTTGGACTTCCAGGCAGCATAAAGTGGGTTTGTAGAAATCCGCGCACTGTCTAATGAAATAAAGAAGCGCTTTCCAGTTGCGGTGTACTCCCATTTCATGTAGTCACCTAGAAAACTTTCAATCCGCCGCTTTTCATTGTCATACGTACGGGGTGACATCTTTGTGAAATCATTTCGTGACCTAAACCCGTAGATATAGAAATCATGCATGTAGAGTCTAATTTTATCAAATTTACGAATTAGTTCAGAAAAACCGGCCATTTTGTCGCCTCAATCAGTGGGATCTTATTTGTTCTAATTCATTTTATCAAAAAAAACTTTCGGATTGCGGGTTCTCGCAAATATTTTTAAATGATTGTTTAGTGTAACTTACGTAAACTAAGGCTGTAACAAACACAAATTAAAAAATAAAACGAATTGGGGTGATTGTATGTTTGTTATAGCAAATGAAAAAACGAAAGTACCGATTAAGATTTGGTTACCAGATGAGAGTTCTGTAGAGGAAAGTTGTCTAGAGCAAGCATACAATCTTGCAAACCTACCATTCTTACATCAATGGGTTTCATTGATGCCAGATACACATACAGGCATGGGTATGCCAATTGGCGGTGTGATTGCAACAAATGATGTGATCATTCCCAACGCAGTTGGAGTTGATATTGGTTGTGGGATGATGTTTGTTGGTACAACTATCAAAGTTGCAGAAATAAAAGAAATGATGACGGAGAGTGGAACTGTAATCCAAGGCATAATCGGAGATATTCTTCGTAATGTACCAGTTGGGTTTCGACATCACAAACATGAACAGGAGTGTTTCACCTTAGACTTGGCTCATCAAGAGTTTGATAAATATGAGGACAACGGTGAGCTGTTGGGGACATTAGAAGCTGGTTATTACCAAGTAGGAACACTTGGCGGCGGTAATCATTTCATCGAGCTGCAAGAAGATGAGGATGGCAACCTAGGTGTGATGATTCATTCGGGCAGTCGTAATGTTGGCAAGCAGATTTGTGACTTGTTCCATCATACTGCACGTGAATTGAATGCGAAATGGTTCTCACCAGTACCGGATTTTCACCGATTAGCTTTCTTGCCAATTGATACAAAGGAAGGGCAACAATATATCAACTGGATGAACCTTGCGATGAACTTTGCGATGGAAAATCGTAGCCATATGATGCAGTCAGTTAAATCAATTATTGAGAAATGGATCGGTAAGCACACTGATATTAATTTTGAATATACACTTGATATCAATTGTCATCACAATTATGCATCGATTGAAAATCATTATAATCAAAACGTTTGGGTGCACCGAAAGGGTGCAACACGAGCGCGAGCAGGTGAGCTAGCAGTCATTCCTGGAGCAATGGGTTCGTATAGCTATGTCGTAGAAGGATTGGGCAATGGTGAAAGCTTTCATTCATGTTCTCATGGAGCAGGAAGAAGTCATTCGCGCAAATCAGCAATGCAGAATTTCACTACTGAAGAAGTAATGCTTGATTTGCAGAAACAGGGTGTTATCCTTGGGAAAACCAATAAAAAAGATATTGCTGAAGAAAGCCGCTTCGCTTATAAAAACATTGATGAAGTGATGGGGAACCAAACTGATTTAGTGAAAGTAGTCAAGAAGTTGAAAACAATCGGAGTAGTGAAAGGATAAGCTTTCATTATATAATGAACTTAATTCTAATTCTCGATCAAACGTCGAGAATTGGTAGACTCATATTTCGATTGGCGCTCCTCAAGAAGTGTTGACAACTTGAAATTATTGGGTTTCTGACGTTTGAGCTTCCGAGCACAATTCATATTGAAAAATCAACACTTTCTTGGTAGACAGCCTTTCGACCAATTGTTCATTGATTTCATTTGATATTCTCGGTATGCTTCAAAATATTTTCTCGCATATCGTAATTTCATCACATTCTCGATTTAAAAACCCGAGAATCAGGATAAGTAATCGGGTGGACAGCCCTTACTATAGCTTGTTTATTCTATATCTTAGGTTTTTGTTCCTAAATGGTACTTGGTGCATTGCACTGGAAGTATGCCGAATAAACTTGCCCATTGATGGGTCGTCGGTTCGATTCCGACCTCGAAAGAGTAGCTCAGTGGTAGAGCAATCAACTGATTGATGTTGAGCAGTGGTAGCTCGTTAGGGTAGTAACCTAAATGCATCGGTTCGATTCCGATCATCAAACCCAAGAGACTGAAAATCTCTCTCCAATGGTAATTGCCGCGAGGCATGTGGTTCGACTCCACACAAACAATTGGTGTTTATCACAGAGTGTCCAGTCTAGGTGTAATGCTTATGAGCTTGCTCATTCGTGTTAACAGAAAGGCAGCGCAAGTGAAACCTGTAGCAATGGGATACCGATTGAAACGATAGTCACCAACAGCTGTATGTGGATGATGGCAATATGATCCAGTAGGATTATACACCCTGAAATGCACTGCAGTAGGTAAGTACTATTTGCTCAATCTTAACAATTGTTCCGTTTGAACTTGTGTCGACACTCTGAGATGGGACCAAATGAAGATTCAAACAAAATTTTTTTATAAATGACGGAGGTAACTGAAATGATATTAATAAATGATAGCGAAAGAGGATTTCTCTTCAAAAACGGTGTGTTTAATCGAATGCTCTTGCCAGGTAAGCACAAGTTGAAAACCTTCATGACAACTGAAACAGTAGTCAGAGCAAGCATAGCAAAGCAAGTGCAAGTGCCAAATGTGGATATTGATATTTTGATGAAAGACGAGAATTTTGCGAAAAGTGTCGTTCGTGTTGAAGTGCCAGATAATCATTTTGGTATTCACATGGAAGAGGGTCGGATAATAGAAGTACTGATGCCAAATAGCTATACCTTTTGGGACATCAACGGCAAGCGATCATTTCAAATAGTTGATACTTCATCCCCAGAGATAACTGACTTTGATCTTAAGAAAATGTCAAGGCTCCCAAGTGGTATGTATTACAAAATTGAAGTGAGCGATGGTGAAGTTGCCCTGCTTTACTTCAATGGACAGTTTCAACACCTGCTTGAAAGTGGAGCATACTTCTTCTGGAATGGTCCAACTAAGGTGACTAGTCAAATCGTAGATCTGAGAACGCAACAAATGGACATTCCTGGTCAAGAAATATTGACTGCGGATAAAGTATCACTTCGGCTCAATTTTGTTTGCTCATTCAAAATCAGCGATCCTGTCAAAATCACAAATGATTTGAAAGATTATAAAACACAAATTTATATTTCTACTCAACTCGTATTGCGAGAATATGTGGGTAAATACAAATTTGATGAATTGCTTGAACAAAAGGAGAATATTGCAGGGCTTGTGCTTGAGAAACTCCGCGAGAAACAAGATAAGTTGTTTATTGAATTTGTTGATGCTGGATTGAAGGATATAGTCTTGCCAGGTGAAATTCGGGACATCATGAATATGGTGCTGATTGCTGAAAAGAAAGCGCAAGCAAATGTCATTGCAAGGCGAGAAGAGGTTGCATCAACTCGTAGTTTGCTGAATACTGCCAAACTATTAGAGGAAAATGCCACACTTTATAAGCTGAAGGAATTGGAGTATGTAGAAAAAATCTTTGATAAGGTGGGCAACATCTCAGTTGGTAATGGAAATTTACTCAATCAATTGAGCGAGATGGTATCAGGCAAGAAATAACATAAATGTGGAGCACTTGTGATCGAGGCTTCACATTTTTTTCTTTATCCTAATTGTCGGTAGAAATGCAACTTAACACTCCC
>JAVBKB010000163.1:0-3753 GCA_031554275.1 Caryophanales bacterium
TTAGCACATTACGAGGTTTTTTTGGTACTAAAATTATGGAGTTTGAAGGGATTGTAACCTTAGAACAAGTTCTACCATTCATAGAAAAGTATATGGGAGAGGTTCACATAAGAAGAATGGATTCAGGAATAAAGCGCACGACCTAGTTATCCTAATTGTCGTTAGAGATGCAACTCAAACTCCCGTTAAAATTTCAAAGACGAGGAATAATTTACGAAGGTTAGCCGGGACTATCCTAGGAAATTATGACGAAGCAGTTGGGGAATTTTAGTGAGTTTTTAGTTGCGTTTCTATCGACAATTAGGATTAGATACAAGTCCATCATCTGTTCGAATGGCGAGCAAATGGAGTTTTTTTAAATTTGAAAAAGTGGAATCAGTGCTACTGAGAATGGAATGATTATTTGGAAGTGAAGAAAAAATAAAATATTGGAAAAAATTGATTTGAAACAAGTATCAGCATGAAAGTATTGCGGGATTTTATAGGATATTTATTAGAAATCAATGATATAATAAAAATCAATTAATCAAGTCAAAATTCATGTCATTAAATAAGTGGGTGTTTTAATTGAATATTAATCGAGTGTCGACCAGTTTCTTAAGGGTAATTATTTTTTTCGGGGGAATTGCAGTGCTTGCTTTCTGCATATTTTTAGTACCTCGTTTTGCGAATTTCGCAGCAGATTTGTACCCTGATTTTGCCCCAATGAAATATCACGTTCTCATCGTGATGTATGGAGCGGCAGTACCTTTCTACTCTGCGCTATATCAGGCTTTCAACCTTTTACGCTACATTGACGCGAATAAAGTATTTTCGGAACTGTCTGTAAAAGCGTTAAAGAGCATAAAGTATTGTGCAGTTGCAATCAGTGGGGTGTATATATTAGGAACGCCACTCGTTCGTTTTATTGCGGCGAAAATTGACCCTCCTATAGGATTTGTAGGACTCATCATCATTATTGCTTCATTGGTTATTGCTGTTTTTGCAGCTATTCTTCAACGCCTTCTTCAAGAAGCAATTAACATGAAATCGGAAAATGATTTGATTGTCTAAAGTGGAAATGGCAATATCACGTGATGCTGCAAAACGAAAAATGAGCATGACGGTGCTTTGTCTTTGGGAGCAAATGAAGACAAAAATAATGAGGAATAGGAAAAATCATACTTTAGAAGCTCTTGACCTCCAAAATGAATCGAACTGTATGCTAAAATTATAGCGTAGAAGGTTAAACAAAAAGGACTTAAGTGATTAAGTATGAAAGGAGCAGTCATTGTACTTCTCTTTAACAAGTTTGCACTTTACAAACCGTCAGTTTATCGACAGTAGCGGCAATTTGTAAGGTAATTGGATTGTCCGCCAATTGAATTTTGTTGCACAAAGCGGCAAGACTCAATCGAAACAGTCAACTAGTAAATGAATTAACGAAGTTACCGACAGTACAATGAACCGCCTTTTCGCAGAGGCGGTTTTTTGATGGTCAATTTGAGTTTTAAGCGGCAAGAAGCAGGGGAGTGATAGAATTAGAAAATAATTTGTAGTATCATCTTCTTAACGAAGTTTTTTTGCAATTGGAGGTGTATGGTGGGAACAATTAAGTGCGGATTTTGGACGACTAGGTTTCTAGTATCACCTGAGGAGTTTTCAACTTGGATTGATTTGTTCCACAAGGAAAGGTTTTCTTTTGTAAGACAGAACATGCAGCATGATATTAAATCTGATTACAATACCTTTTATCAGAAGAGAATGGACATTTTTCAGTGTCATCCTCTGATACCTTCGGTCTGTACCACAGTAATTAAGGATGGTTTTCAGTCTGCATTTCATCTGATTGTAAAAGCATGGCGTTTCTATGATAAGGATGGGAGACCTTCACAGAATGATATTTTTGTAGAGCTTTCTACACCTACACAATATCCAGTCGATTCTGATGATGGCATTCACTTTACTTATGAGGATATTCTACAAAAAGAGCCACTTGTAAAGACATATTTTGATATGTTTAACGGGCCGATTAAAGACATCACTAAACCACTTTATCAACATGGGTCGCCTATGTATTCGGTTCGAATAAGCAAGCGGGCATATACAGATTTGCTTGAAAGCGCATTCTATAAAAGCATGTGTAAAGGGGTAACCAGCAAGTGGAAAGTATGATTTAAGGATTTGACTAGATATTTTTTGAAGAAAAGGGCACACTTCCAAACGGAGATGATGTGGTTGCGGTATATAATGAAGTTGCTACTACATCAAATGGATAATGTTGGTGTTTTGAAATTCCACCCTTCAGCAGAAAAAATTCAACTCAAACAAGGTTATATTGAAGTACTTTTGAAGATTTGCAGAGTTATAAAAGGTACAAAATTGAAGTCATGAGATGGAAGGAATCTAGTTATGGGCTCATGGGGTTATAAGGTTTTCGAGGATGATACGGCATATGATGCCTTGCACAAACTCAAATATTCTCAATCAATTTTTGCTGACATTGAAAACTATCTTGATGATGTAATTAGTGCAGAGTATGTCTGGTATAACGAAGGCAGCTATGCATTGGTATCTGCTGCTATTGTAGAAAATGTCATTAATAATGCACCTATCAGTTGGGCTTCTGATGAGTATTTAGAATTGGCAGAATCCTTAAAGCAATTCGATTTTTCATCTATAAAGCAAAAAGCGATTCAAGCTATTGATGTCGTAATCTCTACTCATTCCGAATTAAATGAAGGTTGGATAAATAATCGAGAGCAGTATTGTTCTTGGTATAGAGACAAAGTTGAAATAAGGGAGAGGCTTAGATAATTTCAATCTGAAATTCACATGTTGTTTCGCTTCAGCCGCACATAAATAACAAGATCAATATGGCGGAATTTAGGGTTGGGGATTTATAATCCGTTTGAAAGGAAGGTCTAAATGAATAAAGCTAAGATTGTAGAATTTGATGAGGATTTTGTAAGGTTATTGGAACTTTGAAAAAATGTTTGATGTTAGAAAATCAAATTCAGTATGTTAGTAAAGAACAGGTGCAACCAACTATATAGTCAGATAAATAGGATATAGCGATTTTCAAAAGGTTCTTCACCAACATATTGAAATCATTTATCCACTTCATCACAGATATACTTGATGAGATAATTGGAGGAAGATTAAATGAAATTGTATGACTACTACATCTTCCATTCTCTAGATTGGGAGTATTGCTTTCTTTCAGTTGAAGACTATAAAAAATTCCTTGAAAAAAAATACAAGCAATGTAGAGAAAATCACCATTGCTCACTTGTTGAACCTTTGGAAGTGATCAAAAAAGTTGATGAGGTATTGCAAATAGCATTGGTTGATTGGAAGCGGAAGTTTCCTCGTGGTCGGGAGCTGCGCTGTGATCCAATGGTATTTCCACTGCCAAATGCCGATAACAACGGTGCTTCATTTTGCATTATCCTAAAAAGTGATGAGGATGGTGACACCTTTATCTACTCTCCAATTCCACTTAGTTATCTGGAATAGTTGACAGTTTCCGCTAAGAAAATTTGCAAATCGAAGGGAGTTTCAAATGAAAAAAGATGACTTCGGTAACAGAATGAAATCGTATGAAAATGTATCTCGTGATTTGCTGCCACGAAGATTACCAGTAATTCTTCGAATTGATGGGTGTCATTTTCATACTTTTACAAAAGGATTAGACAAGCCTTTTGATGAATTTTTGACAAAAGCATTATGGGAGACATGCAAGTTTCTAGCTACGAATATTATGGGTTGCAA
>JAVBKB010000080.1:0-7539 GCA_031554275.1 Caryophanales bacterium
ATAGCACACAAACTGAAATGAGTATAAAAATTATTTTCTTAGTTTTTTTCATTTTTTCCACCTGCCTAGGATACTGTTGCTTTCCTTAAAAAATTAAATCAGAAGTATTCTTTTCTGAAGTGTGAAAAATGTTCTCGATAGTCTTTACGATAGCATTTTAATAGATAAATCAGCGTTCTGACTGTCCTTAGTGTTGCCACTTGGAACCCATTAATGTCAAGATACTCTTTACAATAGTATAGATCGCTTTTGCAAAACTCGATGTAAGCATATGCAGAACCTGGGGAAACAGTTGCTGAATGATCATGGATGACCACAGCATTCGGGTTAATGAGTAGCTTCATATTCTGCTTCTCAACACCTTTTCCAAGTATTCGCTCTTCGCAATACAAGAAGACGTTATCATCAAATCCATTGTTCTTAACAAGAAAATCCATTTTCAAGGCGAAGCAGCCACCATTTACATAGACAACTTCAGTAGGTTCGGAAACGTCAATTATTGGTTCTGCTTTCTTTTTGAATATTTTTTTCAAAGGGGTCGTTTGAATCAGGCGTTCACCAAATGTTTGGGGCCAGCCTGCTGAGTGCTGCTTATTACCTTGATTATCAATTAATTGCGAGCCCACAACGGCAATATCATCGCTTGATTCTAGTAAGGAAACAAGATTCTCGATGCTATTTTCCAAGTACACAATATCATTATTGGAAGCAATATAAATAGAACAATTGTCTTCCAAAGCACGCTTGAACCCACGATTCAAGTTACGTGAATAGCCACTCTTTTCACCTGCTTGGATCATTTCAATATTTGCAATGCCTTGATATTTCTCACTCAATCTCTCAAATGAATCATTTGGTGAAAAGCTATCAACGATATATATCTTGTACGGAAGTGTGCATGTTTTCAGTATGGAGTCCACACAGTTCACAGTTTCTGTCCAAGTTCGAAAATTCACAACAACTATCCCAATCATTTTTGGTGCTCCTTTTTATATTCCTGATAATATTTATCCAATTTAAGAATCGTTGGTCGAACAAATGAGTGAACCGTTTGTTTGTTGCCCTTCAAATAGTTAACTCGAGAAATAGTTAAACCAATCACTCCCCAAAACAAGACATCTATTCCATACGTGAATAATGAAATTTCTGCCAACCCTTGAATCAACATTGTAAGAATAAAGAGTGCGGATGCTAAGATAAACTTATCCTTTGTAATAAACTCCTTGATTTTGCGAATCCACAAAACCAGACCCGCCATAAACACTGTGAATCCGACAACGCCAACTTGTGCCAATAAATCAATTATCCAGTTATGCGACCTTGGGTCTTTTGGACCATAAGCCAACCCGTTCCCAAAAATCGGGAAGTTTCGAAATCTATCTAGTTCATCGACAAAAATTGTTATGCGACCACTTGTTAAGGAATTTACGATTTTGTATAATGACCCTTTGTTATTCATGCCCGTATTCCATTTTGCCAAGAGATATTTTGCAATAAAAATTGTAGCAACGAAAAAAACAATTATTGAAATCATCAGCCCATATTTTGCCCATTTTCGAATGCGTACTTTGGTTGCCTCTGATTTAATAAACGGTATCGGAATTTGCTTCTTACCTCTGAAAACTTGGTAACAATAGACCAACAAAATAATCACAAAGAACAACATAAGAACTAGCAGAGAGTTTTTCGATTTAATAAATAATAGTGTAGCGACTCCACTAGCAGTTACTAATAATTTAAACTTCATGGAAATTTTTGAAAAAAGAATATAGACCATGATAGGTAGCAAAAAGCATGCAATGTAATTGGATGCTCCCGCTGGTATGATTGTATAGGATTTTTCAAAATTTGTACTCATCGCTCCGAATTTGCTCTTCAAATGCCAACTTGCAACCACCACCTGGATACAAATCACAAAGAACATAAATGTAAACAACTTCCCTACTGTTCGTGTTAAGTCCTTTTCAATATGTTGTGAAGCTATGAAATAGGCGATTACAGAAGCAATCACAGAAAAGTAATTACCCAAGTATTTCGTTAAGTCAAAGTTGTAGGACAATGGAAGCAAGTAAAGAAATAGACGACTCAATAGGATACAAGTGATTAAATCGACATAGATATTCTCACGGTAGACAAATATCGCAGTCACTCCAACCGCTAGAATGAAAAATGTTACGCTAACCGGGTTGTTATGAAGATGTGGTGTTAATGCGTATTTATTGTTGCTAACAAACAAAGTTACTAATACAATTGCCAATAGAAAGTACTTAATAATATCTGAGGTAGACATTTTTTTATATAAAATACTCATTTGTCCCCCTTGTGTTTTTCTTAATTGAATTATTCATAGAAACAGGTTCATATGCAATATCAAATTGCAAATAAACCTAGTTTTTTAATTATAACTTGATTTGAGATAAAAGCAATTGTTTTTGAAAAAAAAAAAGAACTGGATGTCTACTTAATCCAGTTTATAATGCGGATATAGATCCTGATGAGCCATGACCCATTGTTTTAGCTCGATAAACATTTCTTCGTAGGATGGAATGTTATAATCGAAATCCTTACGTGTGCAAATAAGTGATTTATCTAGCGTCACTGTATCTTTAGGGTTTATCTTAATTGCATTGGAACGAAAGTGTTTATTAAATAGCTGCAGCATTTCATACTTTGAAATGGTGTCATTGTTCACTAGGTTATAAAGACCAGTTAAATTGCCCTCTAATGCTTTTTCCATCCCTTTTGCTAATGCGACAGAAGTAACTCCTGTCCAGATCGCTTTCTTGTATCCAGAAATCTCTCCTTGCGCCTGCATAAACCAGTTAAATAAACCGATTCCGTTTGGATTCATATCGGGTCCAACAACAGAATTTCTAAAGGTCAAGTCCTTGTCATTCTCTATTTCACCAAGAGCCTTTGAGCGATCATAGAAAGTATCACCGTCTCGTAAGGAGGTTTCTGAATAACCACCAGTATGACCAGAAAATACACAGTCTGTACTCATATGAATAATCCTCGTTGGTAGATTTGCAGTCAACGAGCTCAAAAAATGAGGTAAGTAGCTGTTTAGATATACAGCATTATGTTTATTCATTTCGGCAACTTGATTGAGGATACCAACACAGTTAATAACTGCATCAAACGCACCATTGACAATGACGTCAGTAAGCTTATTTGAATCATAGATATCACCTAATATATTTTCACAGTAGGGAAAAGGCTTTCGGGAGAAAGCGACAACTTCATGCCCCTGCTCTTTGAAATAAATACTGATTGTGTGCCCCGCCATACCTGTTGCACCTAGAACAAGAATTTTCATCAATGATTCCCCTTTAGAATCGGTACAACTGCAAGATTCATACAGCGTTCCGATAAACAATTCTCTCGGTTTGCGAAATTATAGTATTCGCTTGATTTATTGCTCTTGAATAAGGAAGATTATTTTCCTTTCCAAGCTGCTAATTCCTTTTGAAGATAATCCAATGTCAATAGTTTATCCTTAACTTGTTCGATATTTAATTGAATAGTATTATCAGAATTGTACTCATTCGACTTAGAAAAACCTTCCAGTCCTTCATCGTAATACTTGTCATAATTCAGCTCGCGTTTATCTGCGGGCACTCTGTAGAAGCCACCCATATCAATTGATTTAGCTGCCTCTTCATTGGTTAGAAGTGTCTCATACATCTTCTCACCATGACGAATTCCAATCGTTTTGATCTCGCTATCTGTTTGAAACAATTCCTTTACTGCATGAACCAGTACATCAACTGTACAAGCTGGAGACTTCTGCACCATAATATCGCCACTTTCAGCATTTTCAAATGCGAAAAGAACCAACTCAACCGCTTCCTCAAGGCTCATAATGAAGCGCGTCATATCTTTATTGGTAATTGTTAAAGGTTGTCCGCTCTTAATCTGCTCGACAAATAGTGGGATGACAGACCCTCGTGATGCCATTACATTCCCATAGCGAGTGCAGCAGATCATGGTTTTGTCAGGTGAAACGGCTCTTGATTTGGCAATTACGACCTTCTCCATCATCGCTTTTGATGTCCCCATCGCGTTCACTGGGTAAGCTGCTTTATCTGTAGAAAGGCAAATCACTTTACGAACACCAGCATCGATTGATGCTGTTAACACATTATCGGTACCCAAAATATTTGTTTTTACCGCTTCCATTGGGAAGAACTCACAAGAGGGAACTTGCTTTAAAGCGGCAGCATGAAAAACATAGTCTACTCCATACATAGCGTTTTTCACACTTGCCAAATCCCTCACATCACCAAGATAGAACTTGATTTTGTCATTTTTGTACTGTTTCCGCATATCATCTTGTTTCTTCTCATCACGAGAAAAGATACGGATTTCTCGAATATCAGTTGCCAGAAATCGATCCAGTACTGCGTTACCAAATGATCCTGTACCGCCTGTAATTAGCAATGTCTTTCCCTTAAACATATCTCACCTCATGAAGTGTATTTTTGTAAAAAAACATTTAACTGTTTGTAGTATCTTTCCTTAGAAAAATGTTCCTCATAATAATTTCTACTATTCTCACTATAGTGCTCAACTAGCTTTGGTTCGTTGACAAACTTTTGAATCATGGCTGCTAGTGCTTTGTAATCCTCTGCTGGCGCACATAATCCGCAACTTGCCTCTGCAATCACATTTGCCGTTTCGCCATTTATGGCTGCAATTATCGGCTTCCCAGCAGCTAAATATGACTGAACTTTGTTGGGCAATGTGTATGAAATGGTTGGATTGTCTTTCATTGTAACCAAAAAAGCATCTGCCATGCCATAGAATTTCGGCATATCTGCAATGGGATGCTTCCCATGAAAAACCACATTAGGAAGTTGCAATCGATCAGCTAGTTCTCTGCATTTCAATGCTGACGAACCATCACCAACAATGTGAAACTTGATTTCTTTCTCAGTCGCATTTTGCGACATGGCGTCTGCCTTCAATTCGTTGGCAGCAAGTAAAATGGTTTCGACACTTTGCATTTCGCCAATATTTCCAGCAAACACTAAGTTACATTCGGTTGGTTTGTTCTCCACTCTGTGGATATCATCAAACATCGATTCAGCGTACACTGGCAAATGGAGAATCTCTTTATCATGAATGCTGAACTTTTCATTGAAGTAGTTTTCAAACATTTTTGAGCTAGTCCATATAGTATCAGCTTTTTTGTAAATCCACTTACTAAATTTAAACATAATTCGATACAATATGCTATCATTTCCCACTCCACCGGAAACTAAACTCTCTGGCCATAAGTCAAAACAATAGATCACTAACTTCTTTTTACTCCGTTTTTTCATGATAATTGCAGGAAGCACCTGTGTAATTGGTGATAACTGATAGGATAGAATTATATCAAAATCTTTTTCTATCCGTAGTGCTTTCCAAGAGGAGCTTACCATAAAGCTTAAGTAGTTTAGTGCCAATCGCTTGGTAGTTGTTCCTCTTCCGATTAGCGATGTTCTCAGGACTTTTACGTTTTGAATAACCTCTTCCCGATTCTTGCGATGACGATACTTTTCATCAACGACACCACTAGGGTAGTTTGGCAATCCAGTTAGTACTGTGACATCATGTCCCTGTTTAGCTAATTCGAAACAAAGGTCATTTACTTGAAATTGTTCAGGGTAGAAATATTGTGTAACCATTAGAATTTTCATAACCGATCACTTCTTTGCAGATATTCCTCAACTTCACCCTTGATACCATCTTCAAATGATATCGGTGAGTATCCAAAGTCCTTTGCTGCTTCTTCATGTGAGAAATTCTTATCCTCTTGCATTCTCAACACCTGTTCAACCGAAATAATTGCCTTTTTCCGGAGCACAAAATTCATTACTTTAGCACCAAAAATGGATATCCCGATTGGCAAGTGGACTAGTTTTGTTTTTTTCCCAAGGTACTGAATGATGCACTTCACCACATCAACATACTTGATTGGTGCTTTGCCAGATAGATTGTACTCTTTGTTAAAGGTAATCTCTTTATTGGTCAGCACATCATAGTAAGCATTTCCGAGATCATTTGCATGAACTGGTTGCATCAGATTTTCTCCCTTGCCAAACATTGGGAAGAACTTGTGGCGATACAAATAGTCAATAAGTTTAAACATATTGCGGTCGCGGAATGATCCATAAATCATTGTTGGTCGCAGCACAGTAATGCCAATTTGATCTCTTTGCTGTAATAAACCATCTTCTATATTAATATACTCTTCAGATGCACTCTTATATTTGGAATATCTTCCTGTTGTATGTACCAAGATTGCCCAAGGTACTTTGTTTTGGATCGCAGCTGCCATCACTTTTTCAGATAACAAAACCGATGCTATATGAAGCACAACTTCAGCATCCTTCATATTTTCTGCAAGAAATGATTCGTCTTCCAAAGAACCAAATGCCTTCACAATATCTAATCCGGTTTCATCCAAGAATTTAGTGTCAGACTCTTCACGAACTAAGCACTTTATCTTACCAGGATATTTTTCTTGCATCATTCTATTCAAGAAGCTTCTACCAGTTTGTCCAGTTACACCTGTTACAATCAGCAACCTTAGTTCCCCCTAATGCTATGATTATAAAATCCATTTTCAACATAGGTAATTATCTTCCTTTACCTTCTCGATAGCCATCTTTCTTAATGACACTTAGAAAAGTCTTAAACATGATCTCAAGATCGAAGAAATAGCCTTTTCTTTGCACATATTCGCCGTCCAGCTTCGCTTTATCGGGAATTGGCAATTCATCTCTACCATTGATTTGTGCCCATCCAGTCAATCCGGGCAGCACATCATTGGCATTGTAGAGATCGCGTTCTGCAACTAAATCATCCTGATTCCAAAGTGCGGGTCTTGGTCCTACGAAACTCATTTCCCCTTTTAAAATATTGAGTATTTGAGGAAACTCGTCTAGGCTTGTTTTTCTTAGAAAGCGACCACTCTTTGTAATGAAGCTTTCAGGATCATCAAGCAAATGTGTTGGCATATCATTGGGTGTATCAATTCTCATTGTTCTGAATTTGTAGATACTGAAAAAAGTCTTATCAATACCCACTCGCTTCTGTTTAAAGAAGATAGGACCCTTGGAATCTACTTTAATCCAAATCGCAATAATAAGAAAGAATATTGAAAATACAATCATGATACCAAGTGATATTATAATATCTGTTAGCCTTTTCATGAAAGGATACATCTAACAAAACTCCTTTACAAGATCAAGTCAAAAGTAAGTTAGTTACTACTTTGCACAGTGATTTCTTTTTTATTTGCTAAATCTAGCACATATTCTTTCACTTCGTTTGGACTTAGTTGAGAGAAATTATCGATAATATATGTTACTTTGCTATAATCAAAATCAACTGTCTTACCAATGAATATTTTCGGGAATACTGCTACTGTATTTACTTCGTTCTCATCCAATAGCTCTTCAAACATCTTCTCACCAGGGCGAATCCCTGAGTACTCTATTCAAATTTCATCAATTGTATAGCCATCTAATGTCATAATGTTCTTCG
>JAVBKB010000018.1:0-57563 GCA_031554275.1 Caryophanales bacterium
TGCATATAGACTAGTTGTTCCATCATCTGAAACATCGCTGCCATCTAAGACTACTGTTACTTTAAATGTCTCTGTTACAGGTCCATAACTATAATCAACATTATAGACTCCGATTGTTCCAGCTTTAATTGCTGCCCAATCTGCTGCTACCACTGTTGGTGCTGGATGCGATCCGTCTCCAATTGTTACGACTGCTTTGTTTATTGCTGCTAAAGCGTTAGTGTCTGCTAGTAACTTGGCATCACTTGAAGTGACGACGACATCTTGTCCAGTAATAGTTGTCTGTGTTCCGTCATCTGTGATGGTTACTACGACATCTTTGCTGACTGCACTTAACCCAGTTCCATACGTATACTGCAATGTTACGGTTCCTGGTACTGTTGCATTCTTTACAGCGTCATAATCTGCTGCTGGTAAATTCGGTAGTACCGTTGTTCCATCTCCAAGCGTTACTGCTGCACTAGTTGCTGTAATAAGCGCATTGGCATTTGCTAATGCATTGGCTGCTGTTAATGTCATTGTTGCATTTGTTGCATATAGACTAGTTGTTCCATCATCTGAAACATCGCTGCCATCTAAGACTACTGTAACTTTAAATGTCTCTGTTACAGGTCCATAACTATAATCAACATTATAGACTCCGATTGTTCCAGCTTTAATTGCTGCCCAATCTGCTGCCACCACTGTTGGTGCTGGATTTGATCCGTTACCAATTGTTACGACTGCTTTGTTTAATGCAGTTAAACTGTTTGTATCTGCTAGTAACTTGGCGTCACTTGACGTAATAACGACATCTTGACCAGTAATGGTTGTCTGCGTTCCGTCATCTGTAATGGTTACCACTACATCTTTACTGACTGCTCCTAGCCCAGTTCCATACGTATAGTGCAATGTTACGGTTCCTGGTACTGTTGCATTCTTTACAGCATCATAATCTGCTGCTGGTAAATTCGGTAATGCCGTTGTTCCATCTCCAAACGTTACTGCTGCACTAGTTGCTGTAATGAGCGCATTGGCATTAACTAATGCATTTGCTGCTGTTAATGTCATTGTTGCATTTGTTGCATATAAACTTGTTGTTCCATCATCTGAAACGTCACTGCCATCTGGAACTACTGTAACTTTAAACGTTGCTGACACTGGTCCATAACTATAATTAACATCATAGTTTCCGATTGTTCCGGCTTTTATCGCTGCCCAACCTGTTGCTGCTACTGTTGGTGCTGGACTCGTGCCGTTCCCAATTGTTACCACCGCTTTGTTTATTGCAGTTAAAGCATTGGTATCTGCTAATAACTTGGCATCGCTTGATGTGATGACGGCATTTTGACCAGTAATAGTTGTCTGTGTTCCATCATCTGTAATGGTTACCACTACATCTTTACTGACTGCTCCTAGCCCAGTTCCATACGTATAGTGCAATGTTACGTTCCCTGGAACTGTTGCATTCTTTACAGCATCATAATCTGCTGCTGGTAAATTCGGTATTGCTGTTGTTCCATCTCCTAACGTTACAGCTGCGCTTGTTGCTGTAATGAGCGCATTGGCATTTGCTAATGCATTTGCTGCTGTTAATGTCATTGTTGCGTTTGTTGCATATAAACTTGTTGTTCCATCATCTGAAATATCGCTGTCATCTGGCACTACTGTGATTTTGACAGATTTTTCTGCAAGACCAGTACCACTACCTACAGCATATTTAACTCCATAGTTTCCAAGTGTTCCACTAGTAAGTGCAGTCTGGTCTGCCGGGGCAATCGTAACAGTTGCCGTTGAAGCAGTTCCATTAACTGTTGCGGAAACCTTATTTGCTCCGCGTAAAGCCGTATCAGTTGTCAATGTCATTGCTGTTGTTTTTGTGACCACTGTACTCTGTGCAAATACACTATTTTTTTTGTTTCCTGAAATTACACTACCATCTGGAACTACATACGCTGTTACTGAGTGAGTTGCAGTCCCAGCTGTCAATACAACATTGTACTGACCTACGATTGGTAGAACCGCACTATAATTTGGCGTTATTGCCACTGGTGTGCCAGTAGATATCTGCCATGCTGTTGCATTTGCATTAGCATTTACAATTGCAGGTGTCAAACCAGCAACCTCACTCACAGTTATCGTAAACGATTCTGCACTAATGGCATTGTCTCCAGTTACTGAATCTACAACGATTACATCAGCAACTTTTGTTGTAGTATTTAAATCACTATCAGTGACGCTGAAATTTATTTTCCAAGTTCCCAAGACATTATTATCAAATGTAGTTTCTCCGTTTGGTCCAGTTACCGTATAAGTAACATTAGAGGTTATATCTCCATCCTTACGGTCAAATCCATATACGCCAGCATTCAGGGTAATTGCAGCGCCTTTATTAATTATTCTATTTGGTGCATAGATATATGGTTTGTTTGGATCAACTGATTCCCCAGTTGCTGTAACGGCTACTAGCTTTGTTACAGTGGTTGTAGCTGGTTTTCCATCAACATCTGTTACTGAAAAAATCACTGGGTAAATACCAGGAGTATTCTTATCTACACTACTGCTATTAGCAGTAATTCTCGATGTCACATCTGCATCTTCTCTATCAGTAGCACTGATTCCTGCTAGTGCTACATAGTTTGGTGATGCTGTCCCCTTTTCAAAAGCAAAGTTGCTCCCACCTGTTCCCCATGTTGGGGCATCGTTCGCAGTTGCCACATCTGATGATTTAAACACATCAGGTATCCCAATTGATGAAGTGATTTGTGTGGTCCAGTTAATTTTCTGAGAACTACTTGCATCAGTAAATACTGGCGATCCCTGTGATACTGGAATATCGTATTCTATTGTAAAAGGTGTGTTTCCTACTAATGTTATAGCCATGTCTGCCGTGTACGAAGCTGGTGAATTATTAATCTTGAAATTTGTTATACCAGCTGCATTTAGATTAGTTGCACTTAGTAACTTATACTTTGCAATTGACGTTCCAGCAGTTGCTGAATTGTTTTGTATTACTTCCTTCACATGTAGTGTTTCATTTTTGTGAGCTGGATTTGCATTAGATACCAAAGTGGTTTTGTCTGCATGATAAATTGTTTGTGTATTACTTACATCATAGTTATCCAATGCAAACTTCAAGAATTTCGCATAGAAGTTTCCAGCTGCACTGGATCCAGTTGCTCCTGTATAACCAAAGTAAGTTTCTTGATCTGTTCCGAATAGTAAATCCAAATCTGCTTGTGAATATGTTGCAGTTATGTCTGGCATTCCTCCAGCTTTTATTGTAAGCGTGCCAGTTGTAGCGTTCCATTTAACAATAACGCTGATTGGATTTATAAGCGAACTAGAAGGAATCGCTGTATTTGCTTCCACCCTAGTTCTTGGATTTTTCACGGCATTATTGGGATACCTGTCTCCAACTAACGTTACAATATCCAATTCTTTACTAAAACTATCACCATAATCATTATAACCATTATTATAAGTATCAAACTCTACAACAATCATATTTGTTGCCGTACCACCGTAAACATTCAGTCCCCCACCAGAGTCGGCATTCCTTGTGTTTGATTGTGGTTGGAACACCATTGCTATCCCATCTGCTGCGGTTGTATTTCCTCCCAAGAGCATTTCACTCTCGATCGTAAAGGACTCTTTGAAACTAATTTTATTTTTAGTCCAAATCGCACCTCTCTGCCAGTCTAAATTCGGTACAATGTTAACGGTATTTCCGGTTACTGTTGAGTTCGATCCTGGCGGAGGTGTATTAAAAAACGTGGATAAGTCTCCCACATTTGATGATGATGCTTCCGCAGTTTCGCTGAATTTATATGAGGCGAATAAACCAGGTATCACCAACATTACAGCTAGTAATACCTTCATAGATCTACTGATTCTTCTTTTTAAGTATTTTTTCGTCACTAATCTCCACTCCCTTTTTTTCAATAATTTTCGTTAAACAATAATTCCCCCCTTCATTCGATTAAATACAACGGAATAATTTGACAATATATCTTTACTATTCTATTAAGTATTATTTAACATAATATCACTATAAAGTTCGGTCAAACAATAGATAACTGTCGGTTTTTGCGATTTGTCACAAAATCGTCACAATTATACCGACACTTTTTTTATTTTCTTGCATCAAAAACTCTTAAACTTTGATTTTTCACTCAAAATCAATCGAAAAACACTAGATTATTCGCTTTACAAATGAAAAAACAACCCATTTTGCCATTAAATCGCAAAAAAGGTTGCTTAACTTTCTATATTATATCATAAAAGCTGTTAATCTATTCGTTTTGATCGAAAGAGGCATTTGTAACGAATTTTGTTAATTATTTTCTTTTCGCAGGATGCTTACCATGTCACGACTTGTTTCACGCTCTATCACAAGATTCCCTTGAATCAGTTTCTACGAAATCTAAATCGATGTAGGATTGTGTCTACTTTAGCACCAAACGTCATTGTTAGTAAGCCGCTACGGTGTGCCAAAGCAGTGTAGACCACCGCGCCAATCGGGACACAGACAAGGATCGTAATAATAGCTTCGGCACGCGTTAGGTTGGCTGATAGCCAGAATGAAAGCAACCACTTTAGCACCAATACTACACCCGTCATCACTACTGCCATTAAGCTAATTAATAGTCCTCGGCGCAGGATCTTAGCGAATCTATACTTGGCATGCCTAGCGATCATCACCATATTTAATGCAGCAATCGTTGTATAACCTAGTCCTGATGCTACAAGGACACCAATTGGCCCGATTAGTCTAATGAGAATTAAATTCCCTATTAGTTTAACAACAAATCCTATTAGAATGCTTTTGATTGAAAAGCGTTGTAGATTGATGCTTTGCAGAATTGCCGCTGATACAGTAGCAAGTGCAAATAGAATGATGATGAGTGCATAAATACTTAATATTTTCGTTCCCATCGGATCATTCACGTAGAATGCAGTGTAGAAAGCTTCCGATAATGCAGACAAGCCAAGGGAGGCCGGAATGAGCAGAACCATCACTAGCATGAAAACTTCATCTAATTGCTTCACAAACAATTTCCGATCACCTAAAGTATGTGAGCGAGAAATGTTTGGAATAATGGACATCTGCAGTCCCGTTGCAAGAGTTAAAGGAATCATGATGAGCTGGTGCGTAGAATAATTAAGAATACCTAAAGTGGCATCAGACCCGCTCCCCTGCCCAATTGACGCCATAATTTTGTTAAAAGTAACGTTATCAATCAGTTGGAAAATCGGCAAAGTGAGTGCTACAAGAATAAATGGAATTGATGTGATTGCTACCTCTTTTATCATTTTTCCAATAGGCTCATGAAGTGTGCCTTTATCATTCGCCAGTAGAGCAGCGAAATCATTTCGTTGGCGATGCCAGAAAATATAAAGCACAGCTAATCCTGCTAGAGCGCCTACAAAAGCGGCAGCAGTCGCGATTCCAATTCCCGCCACAATGCCTTTCTGCAATTTAACGACAACAATGTACACACCTGTTATCAGGAAAACAATACGCGCGACCTGCTCAATTACCTGTGAAAATGAGGTTGGTAACATTTGTCCGTACCCTTGAAAATATCCTCTAAATAACGAAAGGGATGGGATGATCAATAGTGCGACACTGACGACCCGAATAACAAAGGTTATTTCTTCAATCGTAAATTGATTCGAATGATAAGATTTTGCAATCAGCGGTGCGAAGACGTTTAACAAAATGCAGGCAATCACACCAAAAGCCACCATCATAACTTGTCCATAATTGAATAACCGCTGACTCATTGCATATTCTTCAAGAGCATTGTATTTAGCGGTCAACTTGGCAACCGCTAATGGGATACCAGCGGTTGAAAGACTAATAAAAATTACATATGGATTATAGGAATACAAATAGAGCGCCTGCCCAGACTTCCCAACCATATGGTAAAAAGGGATGACGTAAATAAGACCGATCATCCTTGAAAATATTGAACCTGCAGCTAAGACAAATGTTCCCTTTATAAGTTTAGATTCCATTCCAATATCCTTTTTTACAGCTATTGTTGTATTTCAATTGTGTCAATGTTTTTCGTCAATCCCACGTAGGTAGTCTCAAGTTCAACATCGCGGGAGCTAGTTGACATCAAATTCTCCAATATTGACTTGTGTTGCAAAGAATTTCTTAACATTTGATTATTAAAAGTTTACTCTTTTCTTTACAGTTTTACAATTGCTTTTAGAAATTGACAAGAATCTGCTCATGTATTTTGCAGATGGGGTGCGTTTATTTGATGCAATAAATCTGTTCATAAAGAGAACAAGATTGCCGAAAAGTTCTGTAATTACCGCCAAAAAAAAGACATCTGACGAATCAGAGGTCCCACTGAAATTAAAATATAGAATTTAAAAAGCAACCAGCCCTGCTATTCCAGGCGTTGTGGGAATCACATTCACCCATGTCTTCCCTGGGACGAGCTTAGCCTCTTGCCCACCAATCATTGGTGTTATCTTTCCATTCACATTTTGCCATTCAATTGGTTTTGCGATGCCTCTTTGCAACAGATAACCCTTGCCGCCTGTTTCTAAGTTGATCTGGCGAAGTATCGGAAATTCTCGATCATTTGTGTGAATCATCTCTAGAATCAAGATATTATCTAGTTGGATGACCGTACCGCTTCCTTTTTCGGCAGTGATAGTGCCTTTAACACTTCGGGTATACTTCTTTGTCACTGGGTCATAAGTGTAAGTTGGCGAGAAATTTTTATCCTTAAGATCAATTGTTGTTGTGATAGCTGGAGTCCCTTGCAAAACATCCGCTTCTGCTGAAGTCATAAATTGATAAGCAGGCGGCGAGCCTTCGAGTGATGCGCCTACAAGTGTCGCTCCGGCTTTAATATTCTCGAATGTGATGTAAGAGTTATGCGGTGCTACACGGTCTTTAGACCGTTTGAACAGATTCCCGTCATATGCCATCCCATTTATGTTTTCAATAAAACCATTTTGTAGCATCTTTTCGGCTGGCGGACTGTATCCATGCGCTACATAGAATGCGCCCATTCCTTTTGCAGTTCGAAGAAAGTATTCTCGGGCACTGCGAACAGGACCGATATTCTCAGGTTGTTCACTTTGGAATATCGCCAAAAACCTTGTAATATTGCTCTCAGCATAGAATTCGAAAACAATGTCTGCCTGCGACAAACCTGATTGTGGCCTTGCCTCTGGAGCGTTGCTTATCGTAACTGCAACTGCGCGCTGCTTTGACTCAGTTGCTAGGGTTACCCCAGTCAATGGGTAATTATATTTGGGTGGTTCGGGCGTCTTTACCTCTGAAATTGGCGTTTTTTCTTGACTAGTCTCTTTGGGTTTCTCTTCTGGTTTATTCCCACAAGCGGTCAATATTCCAATGACCATACAAATGCTTATCAATAAATAGAATTGTTTACGCATGCGTTTTCTCCCCCTTTATTGAGATAAATCATTCAGCAATCCGGCAAAACGATTCATAATGATCATCCGTATAATACACCGTGCCATCAGTTCCCCTTACAAACCTTTCTGCATCTCGATTTTGATTTTTCTTTTTATCATTAACATCATATTCACGATATGTGATTTTTTTCTTCTGTTGATCTGACTTCGGCAATATACCCTCTCGATTTGTGAATTCCCCCCCTGCCTTCGTTCCTTCTGGTTGATCATCTCTCTTACCAGACCAGTTATCATCATGATACAACTGGTAAGACTCTTGGACATTGTCTGGTAATTCGGACAACTTTGTTGTTAAGATGTCGTCATTTGAGGGTGTCTGGTCTGAAGTTGGTGTTTTACCTGAGTCATTGTTCGTTTTGCCTGAGTCATTGCTCGTTTTGCCTGAGTCATTGCTCGTTTTGTTTGAGTCATTGCTTGTATTTCCTGGAAGTTTTTCACTACTATCTTGACCTGAGGTCTGTACTTGTGTTTCCTTATTGGCGTCAGACTTTAACCAGCCACTGTCTGAAACAAGCCATCCAGTGATAAATCCAGTTAATAGCAGTGAAAGTGCTATTGCAATTTTGGTGCTTTTCTTCATTTAGAAACCTCTAATCTGTGAAATTAATTTATTTTAACACATTTTGCCTTTGAAGAAGAATCAAAGCGCTAACCGCTGTGAAAACTGTTGGCTTTGATCTATCTCTTGATTTTTTTACAACATGCTATATTTGGACATATATTGGCTTATGCTCTACCTTTTCAAGAACTTTGATAAAATCTTGGAAAGCGATCATCAGCGTTGTTGTATTAATATTTGGATGAAACCCTACCGTGTCATCGTGATCAACGCTTTCATCAATCACAACCTGTATTCGTTTCTGCTTATCGAAAGTAAGCGCAAACGGTGTCACAGAACCAGCAGGTACACCCATTAGCGCATCCAATTCCTCTTCTGAGGCAAAAGATAGGCGTCCTGAATCAAGCTGCGTAGCAATCAGCTTCAAATCTGCTGCCTTTTCATCTGGAAGAATCACTAAATAGTATTCCTTCCCTTTCTTAGTTTTGAGCAATAGATTCTTCACCTGTGGACCTGGCAAATCTGCGTTGTATGAGCGAACCGAGTAAATCGCTTCATGGTCCACTCGTTGATAGTTAATCCGTAGCTCCTCCAAAATCGTATATGCCTGTTCCTCTGTTGGTTTCTCCATTTACAACATCCTCTGTATCTTTTTTAAAAGGATTATACCAAAATTGTCTAAACAAAAACTACCCTTTATCCAGCACTTGTCTGAACCGCATCAAAATATAAAGTAAAAGTCATGAGAATTTTTATTGGATTGAAAAAACTGGCGAGAGTGGATTTTATTTCTGCTTTTATTTCAGTTTCTTGTTTCTTAAATTACTTATAATCTTTACTGCTCTTTCTATTTTGTGTTGCAAGTTGTGCTACCGACCAAATTAGCATACTTAAAATGCTAAACTTGGCGTTAGAGAAGATTCAGTAGAACATGCAGATGCGTATAAAGACTGGGATATAATTTTTGCATAGCTGAACAGCTTCGCCGAAAACGAACTTTTAAACACAAAATGTGGGCATCCTTGGAGTGAAACGCTCCTTGGATACCCCCGTATATAACACATTTTTTTATCAGTTTACTTATTGTCTAGGATTTGCATAGCTTTCTCGAATAAGATTTGCACCGCTGTTTTGACAAACCCGGAAAATTTTGTTTTTCAAGTCGTGTATCCATATCATTTTGTTTGACCAGGCAAAATAATAGTTGTTAGCAAGGGATTGTTTTTATAATCATACCTAGTTAGTTTCAGATTTTTGCTTAAGTCAAGCCTTGTCAAGTTGTTGATACTTGCATCGAGAGTAACTAAATTTACATTTTTACTAACATCCAATTCTGATAATTGATTCCGATAAATGTATAGACTATCCAATAGTGAATTTTGACTAAGATCAATACTTGTGAGGTTATTGGATGAAGCGTTCAAGTATCGCAAAACAGTATTCTTACTGACATCGATATTTTCCAATGCAAGGAAACTGATGTTAAGCCCTTGAAGTAATGTATTTTTGCTAACATCGACTGTTGTAAGCAGATTTGTGTTTAGATACACTTCCTTTAGTTTTGTTAGTTCACTTAAATCTATACTTGTTAACTTATTCTCATTTAAAATAACCTCAGTCAGATTCAAATTCTTACTTAGATCAATCTGAGAAAACTTATTACTAGCTAGACGTAGCACAGCTAAATCTGGATTATTGCTTAGATCTATAGTAGTTAGCTGGTTGGAGTTAAAGCAAAGCTGAGTAAGTTTCGTATTTTTGCTAACATCGACTTGCTTTAGATCCCCACCATAGATCGCTAAATCAGTTAAGTTCACCAAATGTTGAATCCCATCTGCACTGGTTACTACTTGAGTTCTTGAATAATTACCAAGCAGAATCTTTTTTATTTTCTGTGCATCTGCAATTGTCATTACGCTATCAACAGATTTATACAACTGTCTAGCAATTTCCCCTGCTAAGATCGGGTCTGGGAAAACCTCATTAATAACACCAATATTCGGATTTTCAGTTACGGTGACAGTACAGGTCGCTGTCTTTCCGCCCAATGCTTGCGCCGTGATAATTGTTGTTCCTACTGAAACTGCGCTAACTATACCAGACGATGACACTGTTGCAACATTTGGGTTGCTACTACTCCATGTCAAAGTTTTTGCTGTAGTATTTGTAGGTAGCAGATTTGCAATTAATGTGACACTCGATCTTTCTTGTAATGAAAGAGATGACTTATCAATAGATACGCTTGTTGGTAAGCATGACGAATAATATTTTGTGGAAGCATCAATTTGATCAGAAATAGCTTGATCTAGAATTGGTGTCCCATTTTGTAGAATTCTAACTTTCTTCACTTGTGCAGCTTTTCCATTTGCTGTAGTGTCCTCAACACCAATGTACCAGTTCTTTGACTGCCACCCCACTGGAAGTGGATAGGATCCAAAAAGGGGACTATCTGTGAAGAAATTTCCGGAGGGCTGGTTAAAATCAAAAACAAAAGTACCTTCTTTTTCAACTAGTGAAGTAGATCCATCAAACGCCACTCCTGCATTCGAGTAATTAGTGAATGTGGTGATTCTAGAAACAGGTTGGCTGCCCCATTCACCCATTGAAATTCTTAAATCATTTCTCTTAGCATGGCTGAGTGTGATCTCACCAACAAGAACTGGATTGAAATTCCCAAC
Organism: Caryophanales bacterium; assembly: GCA_031554275.1. Lineage (GTDB taxonomy): Bacteria > Bacillota > Bacilli > JARBTR01 > JARBTR01 > JAVBKB01. The sequence continues at coordinate 10,693 of JAVBKB010000018.1, forward strand.
TTCGATTGTGTAATATGCATAACTACTGAAAATACCATCCCTACTCGGATCGTTCAAATTGGTTGCATTTGATTTCTTATTTAAAGCATCATACATTACCCATACAAAACCACCATTGTTCCATTCTATCCCATATTGATTTGCTACTTTAAAAGCACCCTTTTCAAAAGCCTCAATACTTCCGTTCGCATTTAGATCATAGCTTATTGTATCATCATATCCAACAATACTCATTGCATGGGACAAAGAATTACCAGTCTGTTTTATTGCAATATTTCCGACTGGGCTACTTTTGGTTATCCATGAATTTATGTAAGTTGAAAAGGTTAGAACATGCCCACTGTTAAGAAGATCCTTCATATTATATAAATCTGTATCATTATTAGAAGTTATAGGTGTTTCCACATCTGATGGCGAAAACGAGTTAAAATTAAATGTTGTAACTCTTGTTTGTAGTGCTTTACGCATTTGTTCTGTATTTGTACACCACTCTGTGAAATTGTTTGGGTTATCCTGTGAATATGAGAATTCTGAATACTTTATAGCCCCATGTCTTTGCAGAATAAAATAGTTATCCACCATACTTGTGCCTTTATCAGGGTCACCATTATTTAAGTAATTGTATGTCCATTTCGGCGAAGCACGATATTCTGCTGATGCCTTCGCATCCCAATTATTCAATCGAGCTGCTTGATAGGTAAACTGGTAGTAAGTAGTTGCCCAAGAACCGCAAGAACCACCCCATTGTGAATCAATAGGCGGGAAATACTTATCTTTACTTAAGTCTACACTGGCAGGTTGAACTGTTTTAAGCAGGGAACTTTTGGGTGCAACATAAGTGGGTGGAACATCGCTCTTAATTAAACCTGTCCCAAATTCTTCTGCTAAAGCTGTTTTTGATAACACAGCACACAATACTATTGTTATAAAAGGCAGTAAGATAAACTTCGATATTTTTTTCATTTCTACACGCTCCGATAAATATTTTTTAATTATAAAATTCCACAACCAGTTCCCTCAAATCTGTTTTTGACTAGCTTAGAAGTTTAAAAACATCACCTCCTAATTCAGTTGTATTGCATTACGATTTGAAAAAATATTCCTGAAATCAATATTAATCTATAACAATAACACTCTATTACTAACTATCTGAATTTTACCATCCCGTTTGTGAACTTACAAGAAAAATTTTGCATTTTCGTCAACCATGGGCGAGAATAATACTTTTCTTTGCAGAAATACTAAAAAATTTTGAAACGAGTGTTTAAGTTACATATGCTTTTAGGGTTATAGATGCTGAAGGCAATAAGTTGGTTAATAAAACACATGTTTCATTCATTAGCAATGATGAAACATTCATGAGAGAATACCCCATTAAAAGTTTAACGAGATAAGCATTCTGAAAAATAGTCGCACAATGCAGGAGCAGTAAAGTGACTTAAAAATGGCTAAGAACCAAGAAACCGAAATAAATCAACGATCATTCCAGTTTTCTCTAGTCGAAAAAACACCACTTAAGCTAGCACGATAAAAGTGCAGATTAGTGGTGTTGTTTTACATGTTGCTTATACTGTTATCAGGATTACCGTCTCTAAACCAATAAACCCATGCGCTTCCGCTCACGATCCAAGACTGGTTTCAGATATTTTCCAGTGTATGAGATAGGGCTCTCAGCGACTTCTTCCGGCGTTCCTGTGGCAATAATTGTTCCACCTTTGTCGCCGCCTTCCGGTCCCAAGTCAATGATAAAGTCTGCTGCTTTCACAATGTCAAGATTATGCTCGATGACAAGTACTGTATCCCCGTTTTCCACTAGGCGTTGCAGCACCTCTAATAATCGAGCAATATCATGGACATGCAAGCCTGTTGTCGGCTCATCCAAAATGTAGAAGCTTCGTCCATTTGATCGGCGATGTAATTCAGACGCTAGCTTCACGCGTTGCGCTTCTCCGCCAGATAGGGTGGTTGCTGGTTGCCCTAAGGTAATGTAACCCAATCCCACATCGAAAAGCGTTTGCATCTTGCGTTGGATTTTCGGGATGTGTTCAAAGAATTCCAGTGCATCCTCAACAGTCATTCCGAGCACATTGGAAATGCTTTTTCCTTTGTAAAGTACTTCTAGAGTTTCACGATTATATCGTTTACCATGACAAATTTCACAAGGCACATAGACATCTGGCAGGAAATGCATTTCAATCTTAATGATTCCGTCACCATTACAAGCTTCGCAACGCCCTCCCTTTACATTAAAGCTAAAGCGTCCTTTCTTGTATCCGCGAACTTTTGCCTCATTTGTCATTGCAAACACATCGCGAATATCATCAAACACACCTGTATAAGTAGCAGGATTTGATCGCGGAGTTCTCCCAATAGGCGATTGATCAATATCAATTACCTTTTCCAAATGCTCCACTCCAAGAATCTCATCATGTTCACCAGGTCGAGCCTTAGCACGGTTGATTTTGTGCGCCAAAGATTTGTGGAGAATCTCATTAATCAATGTACTCTTTCCTGAACCAGAAACACCTGTCACTGCTACAAAGGAACCCAGTGGAATCTTCACTGACACATCTTTCAGATTGTTTTCCTTTGCGCCAATAATTTCAATGAAGCGCCCATCGGCTTGACGCCGCGTCTCTGGTAGTGGAATAAATTTCTTTCCCGACAAATACTGTCCGGTTAAAGACTTTGGATCATTCATCACTTCTTCTGGTGTACCAATTGAGACAATTTCTCCACCGTGAACACCTGCACCTGGACCAATATCAAGTAAATAATCTGCTGCTAGCATCGTGTCTTCATCATGCTCAACAACTAGTAAAGTGTTTCCAATATCTCGCATGCTTTTCAGTGTGCTAATCAAACGATCATTGTCACGTTGATGCAGGCCAATTGAAGGCTCATCCAGGATATAGAGCACCCCTGTGAGTCTTGATCCAATCTGTGTTGCTAATCGAATTCGTTGGGCTTCCCCACCTGACAGTGTTCCAGCAGCTCTTGAAAGAGTTAAATAGTCTAAACCAACGTTTATCAGAAATCCAAGTCTCTCTTCTATCTCACGCAGAACTAACCTTGCAATTTGTTGCTCCTTCTCTGAAAGTTGCAGATTCAAGATAAAATCCATTGCCTCTGTCACTGAGTAGGAAGTGATTTCGCTGATATGTTTATTATTGATTTTCACAGCCAATGCTTCTTGCTTCAATCTGTGTCCATCACAGCTTGGGCAGGCATGCTGTGACATGTAACGCTCTGTCAGTTCTCGAACATATTCAGAAGATGTTTCACGATATCTGCGTTCAATATTTGGAATGACACCTGAAAATTTTGTATCGGAATCACGCGTATAGCCAAATTCATTTACATAACGAAATGGAAACATTTCTCCTTTTGAACCATTTAGAATAATGTCCATATGCTCAGGTGATAAATCCTTGATTGGTGCGTCCATGTCTATTTTGAAATGCTTACAAACAGCTTCTAATAATTGTGGATAATAGGTACTAGTTGGAGAATCCCATGGGGCTATTGCATTTTGGCGTAAGCTCAGTTCGTTATTTGGAATCACCAAATCCGGGTCAACCATTAACTTAATGCCAAGTCCATCACATGTTTGACATGCACCAAACGGACTGTTGAATGAAAACAGCTTGGGTTCTAGTTCACCAATCGAGAAGCCACAATAAGGGCAGGCGTGATGCTCACTGAAAAGAATTTCTTTGTCATCGATAACGTCGACAATCACTGTACCTTCTGCGAGGCGCAGTGCAGTCTCTAAGGAGTCGGAGGCACGTGTGGCTGCACCCTCCTTAACGACAATTCGATCTATAACAACTTCTATATTGTGCTTTTTATTTTTATCTAATTGAATGTCATCATCCAGTCCGATTGTTTCGCCATTAATACGAACACGAACAAAGCCTTGACGTTTGATATCTTCTAGCGTTTTGACATGCGTTCCTTTTCGCCCTGAGACAATTGGTGCAAGGATCTGCATTTTCGTTCCCTCTGGGAACTCCATTATACGGTCAACCATTTGTTCAATCGTCTGGGAAGTGATTTCAATCCCATGTGTTGGACAAACTGGATGACCAACTCGGGCATACATTAAACGGAGGTAGTCATAGATTTCAGTCACCGTTCCTACAGTAGAACGCGGATTACGACTGGTTGTTTTTTGATCAATTGAAATCGCGGGAGACAGCCCCTCGATCGTGTCTACATCTGGTTTATCCATTTGCCCAAGAAACTGACGTGCATAAGCGGAAAGCGACTCTACATAGCGTCGTTGACCTTCTGCATATATAGTATCAAAAGCTAACGAGGATTTACCTGAACCAGACAATCCTGTAAGCACAACTAGCTTATCACGAGGAATCGTTACATCTATATTTTTTAAGTTATGGGCACGCGCACCCTTAACAATTATCTTATCCATTGCCATACAACAATACCTCTTTACTAAATTATTCTTTCCTTTGATGATCAAGCCAAAGCAGGTTCCAATAATACTGACTTAGAAGCCAACTTGGTTGCTGCCGCAAAATATCATATCCAACAATTATTGGACCCCTACAAAACCACTACCAGCCGTAAACAGTAAACTGCTGACCCTTTTGGTACTGCTCAAAAGCATACTTCACATAGGGTACCATATTCTGAGGCAATGTTGATACTGGAAACCATGATAGGTCGTCACATTTATCTGGTTCCGCATTCCGCACATCTCCTGACCATTTATCTGCGACAAAAAAATAGTCAATCCGTTCCGTATCACTGTTGCGATGCATCACTTGTACCGTATGAAGATCCTCTTCACTGATGACAATTCCCGCCTCTTCTTCGGCTTCACGAATCATCGCTTGCGAAACTGTTTCTCCACCATCAATGTGACCAGCAACAACACTATATTTTCCATCCATGAAACCTGTATTCAACCGACGGAGCAATAGCACTTCGCCATTTCTCAATAAAAACAGATGTACGGCTACCGGTATTTTCAGTTTTGTCATTGAATTCATTCCTTAATTAGCTTTGCATAACGCCAATGATTAATAGCGCAGCCCCAACAATCAGCGCAACCACGCTTATCATCATTCTCTTTTGGATCAGTTTTTTTACGGTTGCTGCATTTTCCATTGCTTGTCCTTTGGCATTCAATATTTTCGATTTTTGCCAAAGTACGCTCATCACAAACCCACTCGCAAATACTGTGATCATTCCTAATATAATTAGAATTATTGCCATTTGTACCAATCCTGCTTTCACGTTTTAATAAATATACCTAACAGTACACAAAGTCTTTCCACCGACTTCGATGTAGTGCTTTTCCTCATTGCAAGAAAATCCACATTTCTCATAGAATTTTCGTGCTTGTTTGTTTTCTTCTAATACCCATAAAAAATATTTTGGAAATCCTTCATCCTGAAGTTCTTGTTGAACTGCCTTTATCAGGATTCTCCCGTAGCCCTTGCCAATATAATTCGGTAGCAAATACAAAGAGACAATCTCACCATAATCAGAGTACAACTCGTCGCGCGACCTACCGTAAAAGGCACATCCAATTGGTTTCTCGCCATCTACCAAAAGACGGGCTGACATCGTTTGCTGTCGCAAAGATTCTGCAAATATCGAATTCCAACGATCTGCTGATAGTTCATCTAAATAACTATCTGGTACAAATCCCCGATAAGCAACTTTCCAACTTTCAGCATGAATTTGTGCCATTACTTTTGCATCGTTAACATCCGCTTTTCTTGTTTGCATTTCCATCACCTTCCAAAAATCAACATGGTAGCTCTAATTTTCGGGAACATTCCATTATGTTCATCCTAACAGGATTATAACTTGGATTCGTAAATGTCAGAGACTCGAAATCCGATAATGAAAAGGATGTTATTTCATTGCTCTCAGTTCGATAATTACATCTCTGAGCTGGGCAGCCGTCTCGAAATCTAAGCTTCTCGCTGCTTCTTTCATGTCATATTCTAAGCGATTAATCACTTGTTGGCGATCCTTTTTCGTCATTGAATTGTAATCAGGTGTTCCCTCTGCCACTTCACCCGCTTCCGTTGAAGCAAAATGAGTAGCTCTAATGATATCACGAATATCTTTCTTGATAGTACTTGGCGTGATTCCATTCTTCTTATTATAAGCTTCTTGTATCGTACGGCGTCGCTCAGTTTCTTTTATTGCAATTTCCATTGAGTTAGTAATTTTGTCTGCATACATAATTACCCTACCATCGGAATTTCGTGCTGCTCGTCCAATGGTTTGAATCAGCGAACGCTCCGATCTCAGGAAACCTTCTTTATCAGCGTCAAGAATAGCGACAAGTGAAACTTCGGGAATATCCAAGCCTTCGCGCAAGAGGTTTATTCCTACCAAAACATCATATTTTCCAAGTCGCAAGTCCCGAATGACTTCAATTCGTTCTAATGTTTTGATCTCTGAATGCAAATAGTTAACTTTGATGCCAAGTTCCTTCAAATACTTAGTTAAATCCTCAGACATCTTCTTTGTAAGTGTAGTGATCAGTACTCGCTCATTCTTAGCGGCTCGATCATTTATTTCATGTAGCAGATCATCAATTTGCCCTTCAATTGGTCTTACCTCAATAATTGGGTCGAGTAACCCTGTTGGGCGAATGATTTGCTGCACCATTTCAGGACATCTTTCCAATTCCAACGGACCAGGTGTTGCCGAGCAATAAATAACCTGTGTCAAATGGTCTTCAAATTCAGGAAATTGTAGTGGGCGATTATCCATTGCTGAAGGCAAACGAAATCCATGCTCAACAAGAATTTCCTTTCTTGCCTTATCACCGTTAAACATCCCTCGAACCTGCGGTAATGATACATGTGATTCATCAACCACTAGAAGGAAATCCTTCGGGAAATAATCTAACAATGTATAAGGGATTGATCCCGCTTCACGCAGTGTCAAATGACGCGAATAGTTCTCAATGCCTGAGCAGAAACCCATTTCTCGCATCATTTCTAAATCATAACGTGTCCTCTGCTCCAAACGTTGTGCCTCTAATAGTTTTCCGTTCTCTTTGTAGTACTTTAACCGTTCTTCCAATTCCGCTTCGATATTCTCAATCGCTTTAACCAGCTTTTCTTCACGAGTTACGAAGTGGGAAGCAGGAAAGATCGCTACATGCTGACGCTCATTTACAATTTCTCCCGTTAGGTAATTAATTTCGCGAATCCGTTCGATCTCATCTCCGAAAAACTCCACACGAATACATTGCTCATCTCTTGATGCCGGAAAGATTTCAACAACATCTCCACGCACACGAAACGCACCTCGCTTGAAATCAATATCATTGCGTTCATACTGAATATCAACTAGCTTCCTAAGTAGCTGATTCCGATCCATTTCCATACCCACACGCAATGAAATAACAAGCTCTCTATACTCTTCCGGATTACCGAGACCATAGATACAGGATACACTCGCGATAATCACAACATCATTCCGTTCAAATAATGATGACGTAGCCGAGTGACGTAGCTTATCTATTTCATCATTAATGCTTGAATCCTTTTCGATGTAAGTATCAGTATGTGCAACATAGGCTTCTGGTTGAAAGTAATCATAGTAACTTACGAAGTATTCAACCGCATTGTTCGGGAAGAACTCCTTGAATTCACTATACAACTGTCCTGCTAATGTTTTGTTATGTGCCAAAATTAACGTCGGCTTATTGATTTCCTTAATGACATTTGAAATAGTAAACGTTTTCCCAGTTCCTGTTGCCCCTAGCAAGGTTTGAAAACGTTCCCCTTTTTCAATTCCTTCCACCAGTTCTCGAATCGCTTCTGGTTGGTCACCACTTGGTTCGAATTTAGAAACTAATTCAAAGTGTTCTGACATATCGCCCTCGATTTATTGTATTTGATTTATTCATTATAGAAGAATTGTTCATACTTTGCCATTATATCAAAAGAGCACAGTGCGAACAAGCGTTTGTTTAAAAATTCAATTGCTTTACACTTTTTAAAAATTCAGTGGCTATACTGTTAATTTTTTATAGCTATCATTTCGCTTGCTCCTTCATGTTAAATTCTAATCTGTTTATTTTTAATTTTAGAGAGCCTTCGAAATTACTACATCGATTTGAGCCTCCAGCTCGTACTATGATACTCCGAAATAATTTTCGGTTGCAGTTGACTTAAAATACAAAGTCGTGTAATATTGCTCTATGTAATAGAACTCTATATTATAGAGTTGTATCTCACAGAACTCTATGTGATGTAACTCTATTCCCTAAAGTAAATTTAGAAAGGAGTTTATAATGTTATCAAGTAGACATATGGAAACCATTTTGCTTCGCATAATTGACGAAAGTGATCGGTATGGTTACGAGCTATTTAAAGAGATCAGCGAACGATCTTTGGAACGATTGCAAATAAAAGAAGCGACTTTATACGCTGTGCTGCAACGTTTGGAGAAGCAGGGTCAAATCTCCTCCTATCAAGGCGAGGTTAGTAATGGTAGCAAGCGAAGATATTACCACATTACCCCAAACGGGAAAGAAACTTTACAAACGGAAATGAAAGCTTGGCAAGAAATGAAGGAAATCTTAAATCTATTTTTGGAGGAAAAGGAACAATGAGAGAAATTCAAAATTATGTGGGTAAAGCATTTGAAGGTGTGCCAGATAGTGATAGAAAGTTTGAGATGATTGATGAAATCAGTGCTCGTTTAAGCGATTCTGCAGCCAAACATATAGCAAATGGGAAGGAACGCGAGGATGCCATTAACAAAGCGATAGTAGATTTCGGAAATATGGATGAATTATTGGTTGGATTGCGAGAAGACGGTTCAGGCAAGCCCCGAAAGGGCAGAAGCGCATTTTTGTTTTCCATCTGGGCGAGTGTAATTTTGATTGTAATGGTTGTATTTATTAACCTCTATTACTCACCAGATACGATTTGGTTTGTTTATCCTGCATTTGCAATTCTTTGGTGGCCTCTCGCAATGTTTTTCTTCGGGAATTGGCGAAAGGGGAATTCTTAATGAGTAAATCAACCAAATTAAAGAATGAAGCTCGATTCATTATTGCTTCAAGCGTCTATCTATTCACTTTTCTAGCAATTGTTAATTACATTCATTCTGATTATCCCTGGATTCTTTTCTGCATTCCTGTTCTAATTATTGCGCCACTTGCTGTTGCAAAGCCAAGGAGGTTTGCCGACCTTGATTTTGCGTGGAAGCTTTGGTTTTCCGTCAGTCTCTACTATTTAATCTTAAATCTCGTCCTTAACCATTTATTTATGTGGGCAATAATTGTTTCATTTGTTGTTCTTTGGTACCCATTCTCACTATTTTTCGGTAAAAGACATCAGTATTTCGCTTTCTCTATCTTTGGATTAGTTTGGGCAGCATGTTTTTTTACAACACTCAATTTAATGACCACGCCCCACGAAATCTGGGCAATCTATCCTATTTTCGCTATGATTTGGTGGCCGCTCCCATTGTATTTTTTTAAGTATAAAAGGGTTGATTAACCCAAGTGTAGATTCTGTTCCTTGAAAAAATAGTTCCGAAACTTGTTGAGCGAAAAATATAAAAAGCCTGAATACTTGTCCTCTTTGATTGAAACAAGAGTCAACTATTCAGGCTTTTTCATTACTCAATTTTCGACTCATCATCATCGGCGCTTTTTCCCTTACTTGCTTGATAATGAAAGAATGATTGGAACACCAACGTCAGCAGGATCATTGTGTTATCAATCCCTAATTTCCCGCTAACCGCTAGATACGCAAACACACCAACAGCAATGATTGATATGATACTTTTGACATCAAGTAACTTGATTAGCTTCTTTCGCATTTTCTCCGCCTCGTTTTCATTGCAGACTTCTACAATGTCATTCTATGAAAACGTTTAGTAGTTGGCGCGGCTACTTGCCTAGAGACCTATGTGATATTTTCAATACTATTCCTCTACCTGCTGAAGCTCTATTATTTCCTTCCCCGACTCGACAAACTTTGTAATTTGATCCATTGGATATCCCTTACGAAAGAGCGCTGTCTTCATTTTCTGATTGTATTCATAGCCCTCCACCGTGCGGTATTTCCGGTGCAGCTTATAACCCTCCGTACATAAATTTCGCCATTCATCTGAATCGTCCACAACATTAACAGCTTGGATCGCTTTACGAGCAATTTCCAGTGTAAAACCTTTTCGCATCAATGTCTGTAGTGTTTTTTGGATTGCCGTTTTGCTTGAGTGTTTTTGTTTTGCTAGTGTCTTTTCAGCTAGCTTCATTGCATTCGTCTGTTGCGTGGCCTGTGGATACTCTTGCATCGCTTCTTCTTGCAATAAGGGCGAAATACCTCGTTTTGTCAGCTCACTTTTGATGACTACTGGTCCTTTGCCTGAAAGATTCATTTCATTGCGCACATATGCTTGGGCAAACTTTAAATCATCTAAATAGCCGAAATCTAGCAACTGCTTCAAAACCGCTTCAATCGTGTTCGAATCATATTCTTTCTCCCTTAAATGATCATGAACCTCTTTCATCGAGCGCATTCGAAATGACAAGTAATGGATGGCGGCCTGTAGCGCCTTACTAACTTGATCATCATGCTGGAGCTTCGCTATTTCTTCTTCTGTCAATACCATTCCTCTAGATAAATTGAAACGAATAAAGGTATCCTCAGAGACACCAAATGCGAATGAAACTTGACCATCTTGCTCCAAATAAATGTTATAGCGATTCTGATTCTTTTTCTGTTGTTCAATCTTCGCAATAATTGGCATAATCGACACTTTCCTTCACTTGTTTAACCAACAACAATATAGAATATTTAAAAAAAAGCCTCAAAAACCTAGCATAAGAGTAGATTTCTTAGACTTTACAATATCATTAGTTGTAGATAGAGAAAATTACTGTTCATCTTAAGAGCTGGCAATATAAGAGGCAATTCCAAGAAGGAAAAAAATAATACCAAAATTTTTAATCGGAATCCAAAAAAAAGTGTCCTTAACATATTTTGCGTATTGCTCTCCTGTTTTCATATTGGTGAAGTATTTTACTAAGTGTTTTTTCTCTTTACCAGTTGAATCATTCGTCAATACAATTTCTTCGCAAGTTGAACTTCTATACTTTTTCACAAAAAAGTCTACTACTAAGCATAGGATTGCCGCAGTCCAATAAAGTGAAAGTGCTCTGTTTGCGCTTATAATAATAAAATTTTGAATTGGATACGCTAAAAAAAGTGTTACTGGTACTAAAAAGCCCATCCCTTGCCAAAAAATCATAATACCCCACCTTATCGACATCATTTGCATCTATATGTTACTTGTCGAATACGCACAAGTCAATATACGTAATTATCCTCAAACAGCAAAAACGCCTTGAAATTTGTTTAATCGCGATTTACAAAGTGATATCATGTCAATAATCAGTGGAAAATGTCGCCATGAACATTGTTCGAAAGTAACTATCAAAGCAGTTAGTTTTGAAATTGAATTTTTTAATTAAAGTGGTGATACTTCATTGTAGATTTGTTGATCGAAGGACTAGAACGCCAAGGGGTGTTCTTGCTGGGTTCTTTACGATGAGAATAAATCTCCTCACCACAAGACAAGTGTTTCAATAATTGTTATACTAGATGAAATCTGTCGTTCAAAAACAGATATCATCTTTTTCGTTACATAAAGTGAGGATCTATACAATGAGTGTATTGAATGTGCAAAATCTAAGTCATGGATTTGGTGACCGAGCGATTTTTAATAATGTGTCTTTTCGCCTACTTAAAGGTGAACATGTTGGTTTAATTGGCGCTAATGGCGAGGGAAAATCAACTTTTATGAATATTATCACTGGAACGTTGCTGCCTGATGAGGGCAAAATCGAGTGGTCTAGGAAAGTGCGTGTTGGTTATCTAGATCAGCATGCTGTGCTGCAAAAAGGGCAAACCATTCGTGATGTGCTTTCAAGTGCTTTTCAATATCTATTCGATATTGAGGCTGAAATAGGTGAGCTCTATGCCAAAATGGCAGATATTTCACCTGATGTGCTGGATAAGTTGCTGGCAGATGTCGGTGAATTGCAAGAAACGCTTGATCACAATGACTTCTATCAAATCAATACAAAAGTCGAGGAAGTAGGCCGTGGTCTGGGACTTGATGAGGTTGGTTTTGATCGTGATGTCGATGATCTGAGTGGCGGACAGCGAACAAAGGTACTTCTGGCGAAATTATTGCTAGAGAAACCTGAGATTCTTATGCTGGACGAGCCTACCAACTTCTTGGATGAGCAACATATTGAGTGGTTGAAGCGTTTTCTGCAGGAATATGAGAATGCCTTTATATTGATCTCACATGACATTCCATTTCTGAACTCAGTTGTTAACATCATTTATCATATGGAGAATCAGCTGTTTGATCGCTATGTTGGTGATCACAATAGCTTCTTAGCTGCCTATGAAATGAAAAAGCTACAATTAGAATCTGCATATAAGAGTCAGCAGCAAGAAATTGCTGGTTTAAAGGATTTCGTTGCCCGAAACAAAGCAAGGGCATCAACCCGGAATATGGCAATGTCTCGTCAAAAGAAGCTTGATAAGATTGAAGTAATTGAGTTGGCAAAGACAAAACCAAAGCCACAGTTTAATTTCAAGGAAGCAAGAACACCTAGTCGAACAATTTTCGAGACCAAAAAGCTAGTGATTGGTTATAAAGAACCACTTTCTCGGCCGCTTGATTTGATCATGGAGCGTGGTCAAAAGATTGCTTTTGTAGGGGCAAACGGGATTGGGAAAACAACCTTATTGCGCAGTATCCTTGGTGAAATCAAACCAATTTCCGGTAGTGTTGAACTTGGCGAGAACTTGCATATGGGTTACTTCGAGCAAGAGGTGAAGGGTTCAAATCGCAATACGTGTTTAGAAGAGATTTGGAACACCTTCCCAGCATTGAATCAAGCTGAGGTGCGAGCTGTCCTTGCTAAATGTGGGTTGACCACCAAGCATATTGAAAGCAAAATAGACGTGCTAAGTGGTGGTGAGAAAGCTAAAGTACGGCTTTGCAAACTGATAAATATAGAAAGCAATTTGTTAGTTCTAGATGAGCCAACGAACCATCTTGATGTCGATGCAAAGGAAGAGCTTAAGCGCGCATTGATTGCCTACAAAGGCAGTATCCTTTTGATTTCACACGAACCCGAATTCTATCGCGACATTGTGCAAGAGGTTTGGAACTGTGAGAACTGGACAACCAAGGTATTTTAAGTAGCTAACCAACAAAAGAGGCGAAAAAAGATGCATTTGATGACTTTCTTAGATACAAATAGAAAGTGGGCCAAGAAGTCACATCTGATTGAAAATCTTGAACAAAAATACCGAGATTACAGCAATAAAGAACTAAAGCAATGTACTGAAACTTTTAAAAATAGTATTCAAAAAGGTGGAAATCTTGATTCCATCCTAGTTGATGCTTTTGCAGTTGTTAGAGAAGCAGCCCAAAGAGTTCTTGGGCTGTTTCCATTTCCGGTCCAACTGAATGCGCTATCTGGAAAGATGTCCATGTTATAACAGTGAAAATATCTCGCTGAGCTTGATAATCGAGTCAATTGAACGAAGCGAAGTTGTTTATTTTTTAGGGATACCAAGCGAGCTGTTTTTTGGTGAATGAGTAAGAGGTACGCGTTTATTTGTCTAATCAATTAAATAGGGAGGAACTCTCATGAACGATATTATTAACAATGATGCTATACGGAAAGACACTGTGAAAAAAATTTCCCTGCTGATTTTCGGCTGGGGCTTGACCATTTTTATGGTAATGGCATTGGGTGGCTACTCTATGGACAAAAACAGAGAAAATGCTACTTTCGGTACGCTAACAGTAGTTGTCCTCCTTCTTGCAATTGGTGTCTTTATGATTTGGCACGGATTTGGTAAAGCGAAAAGAATTCAAAGACTGAAAAGATATGAAGATATAATTGTTGAGCAAAACATCAAAGAGCTAGATGAGATTGCTAAGTGTATCGGAAGACCAATTGACTTTGTTACAAAAGATATTCAACGATTGTTGAATGAAAATTATTTTAAGGATTGCAGAATTGACTTAAAGCAAAGGATCCTTATTGTTGGGATTTCAAGAACTATTTTTTGTTCTAGTTGTGGGGCAAAAAATACTACCTCAAATTCAAAGTGTCGCTTTTGTGGCAGCCCACTTATTATAAGTGAATGAATATTAGTAGCAGATTCTTTTAACAAAAACCCTATTCATGCAAATTCCACAGGAATTTGGAGACACAAAAGCCCTCAACAGATTTAACCCGGAGAATCATTACTATAGGGGACTTTCCAGCCATCATGCTAAAGTTGGAATTACCCATGAATGATTTTCCTGCGATTAACGTAGGGTTACAACATTGTCTATCTTCTTTAAATTCTATGCAAGGTAAACTTTTATCTCTACAATACATACCTTCTAATCGCCTCTGCAACCCCATTTTCATCATTGCTTGTTGTCATCACATCACAGCAGGCTTTAATTTTGTCAGTTGCATTACCCATTGCAACAGATAAGCCAGCTATTTCTAACATTGATAAATCGTTGTCACTGTCCCCAATCGCCATTGTTTCCTCAATTTTGTAACCGAATTTCTGCGTATAGGTTGTTAATGCGTTGCCCTTACTTGTACCAGCGGCATTGATTTCAATGTTGTCTGTCCATGAAGTCGTGATTCCGATTGCATCATTTTGTTCTAATGCTTTCCATACAAAGTCCATTTCTTCCTTCAACCCATTGATGCCAAATATTTTGTAGAACTCCAACTGCTCATCATCAAGAACATCGTTGTATTCGTCAACAACCAGCAATTGCCCATTCGCTAGGCTTGTATACATGTACTTCAAAACATCTTCTGTAGAATCTTTGCGATGTGCATTCATGAGAATTTCAACCAATCTATCTTGGTGTGGCTGCTTGCGAAAATCTTTTGTGAAATTACCTTTATTTGTGTAAATTTCTATGTAAAAGTTGTTCTCTGCCATCAAACTGACTACTTTGTGCATTTCTTCCCTGCTAATGGTTCCCTTGTGAATGAGGTTACCGTCCTCATCTGTTACAATTGCACCGTTGGCACATATTAGTCCACACGAAATCTCCCATTTAGCAAGAAATTGCTTTGCTGCTATTATCGATCGACCAGTTGCAACCAACACGTGTTTACCTGCTGCTTGCGCCTCGCAAATCGCGTTGAAGTTCTCTCGGGAAATTTCATGCTGATCATTCAGCAATGTTCCATCGATATCAGTTGCTATAACTTGAATGAATTTTTTTTCATTTTGCAAATAGCTCGCCTCCAAGGCTAATTGGATTTTCCGATGTTCAAGAAGTTACTTTTCGTGCAGATTCGTAACTGTTTGCACGATGAATCAATCTTGCTACACTATTATTTGTATCAACAAGAGGGATTCTTTATTCTTTTGATTTTTCATTTGATTTATTCTTTTGATTTATTCTTTTGATTTATTCCGCGCTCGTTCATTTGGCTTGGTCATTTGTTCATTATTAGCGCATTCATTTGATTTATTACTTGAAACAACAAAAAGCCCGTCAATTGACGAGCTTTATCCGCTTAAATTATATTATTATAATTTGCAAACGTTTGCTGCTTGTGGTCCGCGGTTACCTTCAACGATTTCGAATTCAACTTCTTGACCTTCTTCAAGCGTTTTGAAACCAGTTGTTTGAATTGCTGAGAAGTGTACAAATACGTCTTCGCCATCTTCACGAGCGATAAATCCGAAACCTTTTTCTGAGTTAAACCATTTTACAGTACCTTTCATTATAGGGCCTCCTTATTTTATGAAAAATGTTGAAAAGGAGAACACCAGATCAAACTCTTTAATCGAAAGCATGTACTTACAGACCAAAAACGTTTACTGTTGTTCAAATCCTTGCCACTTCATATACTACCACACTTGCTCAGCAAATACAAATTATTTGAAAAAATTTATCTAAAATGCTGAAATCATTACCTTTTTTATGTAGGTTACTCGGGTTTTTCATGCATTTTGTGGTGCATGAACCCTTTATGTGGTAGTGCAAAGCCACTTTTTTCAAGATTTTTATACCATTCTTGCTTATGTGTAAGAATTTTATCTGCTGTATCTTGTGTCATGATTTTAAACTCAACGTACTTATCAAGAATTTTCTTTTCTTGAGCAAGTTTATCCTGATACAGTTTAACAAGCTCATTTTGCTGTTCGGTCGTCAACTTGACTTCCGCTTGTGGTTTTGTAGATTCTTGCACCTCGGTTTGAGGTTTTTCGTCTGTTGCTTTGTTTTCTGCATCTGCAACGGGGGCATGAAACAAGCTAGTTGCTAGGAAACCCATTGCCATTAGTGAATAGATACTCTTTCTCATCGAGACAACTCCTTTAGTTTGTGGTAAAAGCTTCCGCTCGCAAATTCAGATGTCTCACGCTTTTCTACAACGCCAAACAGCTCTATTTGCGAATTGGAATCTTTTGTCTCGATTATTATTTGTTTTCCATATTTTTTTATGCACTATTTTTTGTGAATTTTTTTGCGTCGATCAAAATTATACCTGATTAATGGCATTATGACCATACTGAAATCTGTTAATAGCTTCACTGATTAACAATTTCTAATTGCCCTTTGTATAATTGCGCTTGCAGTAATGGTTGGTCTATCTCTTTGGCAATTCGCTTCAACTCACGCACCTCACCAGGTGCAACGATAGAAATCACTATTCCTTTTGCACCTTGTCTGCCGGTCCGTCCTGATCGGTGTACATATTGTGTTGCCAAAGTAGGCACATCTATATTGATTATGAAGGGGAGCTCTACGATATCCAAACCTCTGGCTGCTACATCTGTCGCCAGTAGCAACGAATATTTTCCTGCACGAAATCCTTTAATGGCTGCCTCTCGGTCTTGCTTTTTGGTGTCACTGTGTAGGACTGCTAGGTTCACATTTTTGAAAATTAGTTTATCAGCGAACACGGACAAGTTGCCAATATCCTTGGCAAATGCAAGGGCTCGCATTCCTTTAGACTTTGCGAGTTTTTCTAATAAAGAAATTTTGTCTCTTTTATCACATATTAGATAGACATGTTGTACTTGAGACTTTAGTTCGGCAGTCTTTTCAAAAGTAATTAGTTCGGGTTCTTTCATCCATTGTTCGGCAGTTGCTTGCATTTCTTTTGAAACCGTTGCTGAAAAAAGCACAACTTGGCGATCTTTCTGTGTGCTCTTGATAATCGCAGAGATGGTTTGCAGATGTTCTTTCACAAGCAGGCAATCTCCCTCATCGAGAACTATTGTCTTCACTTCATGCATCTTCATTTTCTTTTTCTTGATCAATTCTTCAATTCGCCCAGGTGTTCCTATCACTAGCTGTGGCTTCTTCTTTAACTTTTCCAATTGTCGATCTAGGGCCACTCCGCCGATGAAAGATGCCACTCTGACACCACCTCCGTTTGCCCATTCCCTTGCAACATCAAATATTTGCATAACCAGCTCACGGGACGGCGCTAGCACAACCGCTTGGATACTATCGCTGTCAGATTGGATCAGTTCCAGAGCTGGAATCAGGTAGGCGAGTGTTTTACCTGTGCCAGTCGGAGATTCTGCAATGACATCTTTCCCAGCAATTATAAGTGGGATCGCTGCCTGTTGAATATCAGTTGTCTGCTCAAAACCCGCTTCTTTCCATTCCTTTTGTAAAAATTCTTTTATAGCTAACATGAGTAAAACTCCTTAATCTTCATGGTATTATTCTATTGTCTTACTCTATTTTACTTTCCGTTTCTCTCTACGTATAGTGCCAGTTGACCAAGTGGACTGTTTTTGTTCCACTTGGCGGGCAATTTGCCTCTTTCTAGTAATCGTTCCCACTACTAGAAGAATTATTGCCACAAGAACAAAACCCCAAGACAATAAGTTCCCGCCTGCTTTTGGACCGAAGTGATTGGCTAATGCTAGCAGTAAATATAAATATCCAAATATTTCGAAAGTGTTAATGCTTTTCAAATAATCACTCCTATAGGATTTTTGCGGTAATTATATTATAATAAAGAGTAGAGAATAAAAAGATAAAGGAGTTTTACTCATGTCAGACAAAAAGAAAGTATCTCTTCAAGAGCTGGTGCAGAAGAAGTTAAACGATAAGAAGCAACAGCAAGAGGAAGATAAAGTTTCCTCAAAGCCAACCCAAACCAAGGGGATGAAAAGCCAACTCGCAAAGAAACCATCAACTACTCGACGCAAAATGGGATCGTAATGGTCCCTTTTTTTGTGGATTTTCGCTCTCTCACGAAGGTGATTTGAAAAACTTGCCGTGCTAAAGCGCCTGTCCTACTTCGAATTCGAATTCATTCTTACAATTTCTTAGAGCTTCGGGCTCTTTTTTTGTTTAGCGTGCATTGGAAATACCTCTTACTAATATGTTTATTCGCATTTTCGGGTTTCAAAACCTGCTTTTTGTCTATATTAAAATGTGAATTATTCTAATTTATGGAGGTTTATATGACGATTACGTTACCGCAATTCCCAGAATCTTATTGGCTTGCTTCAACCCCAGCCAACTATTATCCAGCATTGGCTGAAGATATCGAAACCGAAGTCTGCATTATTGGTGGTGGGATTACTGGCATGACGACTGCTTATTTACTAGCGAAGCAGGGTAAAAAAGTTGTACTAGTTGATTCCGATGTTCTCTTTGCTGGTACTACTGGTAATACAACTGCTAAAGTCACCGCTCAACATGGATTAATTTATGATGAGTTCACAAGGTTTTTTGGATTAGATAAAGCGAAGCAGTTCTACAAAATGCAGACTGATGCAATCAGTTTGATCAAAAAAACGATTCAGGACTTACAGATAGATTGCGCTTTCACCAGTGAAGATGCCACCATTTATACCAATGATGATAAGGAAGTTCAGAAGATCCAAGATGAATTCAAGGCTTATCAAGCTCTCGGTATTGAAGGTGCTTACATTGAGAAAGTGGCTTTACCAATTGCTTCGAAGGCAGCTGTTGTGATGAAGCAGCAGGGGCAGTTCCATCCTTTGCAGTATCTGGCAAAGCTCCGGGACGCCTTCGTAGAATTGGGCGGACAAATATTTGAAAGAACAGTTATCACGGACGCTATCGACAAAGGAGGGGTAACTGTCACAACGAAATCGGGCAAGAAAATCAGCTGCCAATTTGCTGTCATTGCTTCACACTTCCCCTTTGTTGATAAAATGGGCTTCTACTTTGCCAAAATGCATGTAGAGCGATCTTATGTGATCGCGATCAAAACCGACTTTGCTTATCCTGGTGGTATCTTTATCAATGCGGAGCAGCCTACTCGATCGATTAGACAAGTGAATTACAACGGCGAGAGCTTGTTGTTAGTGGGTGGGGAAAATCATATTGCGGCGCGCGGAGAGCAAACAAGCCATCTCTATGAGAACTTAATGCAATATGCGATGGAACACTTTGCACCAACGGAAGTTCGATACAGATGGTCTGCACAGGATTTGGTATCGACAGATAAGTTGCCATACATTGGTCCGATTACCTCTGGTAACGAGAAAATCTTAGTGGCAACGGGATTCCGCAAATGGGGTATGACAAACGGAACAGCAGCTGCTCAGATATTGACTGATACAATTATGCGGAGGAAAAATGAATTTTCAGAGCTAGTTTCACCACAACGGTTCCATCCTGTTCCTTCTATTAAAAACCTTGCAAGCAATTTAGTCGAGATGGCGAAGGAATTAGTGGGCGGCAAATTAGAGAAAATCGATCGTACACCTGAAAGCTTGGCGATCGATGAGGGTGGTGTCGTAAAGGTTAATGGCAAGAGGGCAGGCGCCTATCGTGATCTTGATGGGAAATTACATTTAGTCGACACCACTTGTACTCATATGGGTTGCGAGCTCAATTGGAATAGTGGTGATCGGTCTTGGGACTGCCCCTGCCACGGATCACGCTACAATGTTGCTGGAGAAGTTATGGAAGGCCCAACGAAGAAACCTTTGAAGAAGGTAGAAATTGAAGGATTGGATGAGTAGCGTTTCACATGAATAGTTTTTACCTGATATGATTCTGTGGTAATACTGCTTTGCTGACGGGGATGACAAGCAGCTCATAAGCGAGTTGAGTACAATCGCTTGCATGTCATTCTCTGAAACTGCTACTCATCTGTCTTATGCACCACAATATTTTGTGGAAAGTTATCGTCACTACAGTTCCAGCTATAGCTGATGAGTCACATTTATCGACTGAGAATTTATTGCTGAGTCAACAATACCACAACACTTGAAACAATTTCGAAGTGTCCTTAATTCTACTACGCTTTAGTAAAAACTCAGGATTGTGATGACAAACATCTAGCGTACTGCTTTGAGTTTTTCAAGAAGTCCTTTCGCTTCTTTTTTCAACTTGTCAATGCTACATCAACTGATTTTCTGCTTTCAGAAATAATATTCCTCCCGTTACTTGTGTTTCTCCCTGTTTTTCTTATAAAATAAGGACATCGAACAGATTGGAAGGGATTAATATATGGAACCAAATCATTCAAATTTTATCAGGGACATCATCATCGAGGATCTGAAGTCTGGAAAACACAAGGAGATTGTTACCCGCTTCCCTCCTGAGCCCAATGGTTATTTACATATTGGTCATGCCAAGGCCATCTGCGTCAGCTTTGGATTGGCAGATGAATTTGGTGGGCGCACGAATTTGCGTTTTGATGATACAAACCCTACAAAAGAGGATACAGAGTACGTCGAGGCCATAAAGACAGACGTTAATTGGCTTGGTTTTGAATGGGATAACCTGTTCTTTGCGTCTGATTATTTTGAGGAAATGTATAATCGAGCAGTTCTTTTAATTAAAAAAGGACTTGCCTATGTCGATGATTTAACGGCAGAGGAAATCAAAAGCTATCGCGGAAATTTAACGGAGCCTGGAAAGAATAGCCCATATCGTGATCGTCCAATTGATGAAAACTTGGCTTTATTTGAGCGAATGCGTTCGGGTGAGTTCAAGGATGGGGAGAAGGTTCTTCGTGCCAAGATCGACATGGCCTCTCCCAATATGAATATGCGTGATCCAGCAATTTATCGCATCGTCCATGCGACTCATCACAATACTGGCGACAAGTGGTGTATCTATCCAATGTATGCATTTGCTCACCCTCTAGAGGATGCTATTGAGGGTGTCACTCATTCTATTTGCACCTTAGAATTCGAGGATCAACGCCCATTCTACCTTTGGGTAAATGAACATTGTGAAATGCCTGCGCAGCCAATGCAATATGAGTTCGGAAGATTGAATATTACTAACACAGTGATGAGTAAGCGGAAATTAAAGCAGCTTGTTGACGAAGGATTTGTTGATGGCTGGGACGATCCTCGGATGCCAACGATTTCAGGACATCGTCGTAAAGGTTACACACCTGAAGCGATTCGAGAATTTATCCATAACGTTGCTGTTGCAAAGACGCAAGGTACAGTCGAGCAGGAAATGCTCGAACATTTTATCCGTGAGGATTTAAAATTTAAATCTCCCCGAACAATGAGTGTACTCGCGCCACTGAAGGTGATCATCACTAATTATCCAGAGGGACAAATTGAATGGCTTGAAGCTGAGGTTAACCCTGAGAATCCTGAAATGGGCTCGCATAAGATTCCATTCGGTAGAGAAATCTACATTGAGCAGGATGACTTCATGGAGAATCCTCCCGATAAGTATTTCAGACTCTTCCCTGGAAATGAGGTTCGCTTGAAGAACGCTTA
Organism: Caryophanales bacterium; assembly: GCA_031554275.1. GTDB lineage: Bacteria > Bacillota > Bacilli > JARBTR01 > JARBTR01 > JAVBKB01. Next base: position 32,478 of record JAVBKB010000018.1, read on the forward strand.
TTTCATTAAATGTGAGAACGTAGTCAAGGATACCGAGGGTAAAGTGATTGAGATTCACTGTACTTTTGATCCTGAAACAAAGAGTGGCACAGGGTTTACTGGCAGAAAAGTAAAGGGTACAATTCATTGGTTAGAGGCTACTCACGCCATCCCTGCTGAGTTTCGATTGTTCGAGCCACTGATTTTGGATGGACAAGATGAGGGTTCCTCATTCCTTGATAACGTAAATCCAAACTCCTTACAAATATTGCAAGGGTATATTGGTCTAGATCTGAGCGCATGTAGTGCAGATGACAAGTTCCAATTCTTCCGTCATGGCTACTTTAACGTTGATGAAAAGTATACTTCCGCTGACAAGAAAGTCTTCAATCGGATCGTTTCTTTGAAAAGCTCTTTCAAGATGTAGAGTAGTCTTCGATGTAAATTCAATAACTCCAAGAAAATTTTTAACCAAAAAACAACCACCTGATTTCAGTATCAGACGGTTGTTTTTTTGACCTATTAGCTTGTTCACCCGCTCTTAATCCCTGCACCACATAGCGGCATTACAAATGTTTGTGCCTCGCATTCTGGATGTTTCCTAATGTAAGCCAAATAACCAGCATAGTTTGCCGCCGAAGTGATTTCAACATAGACACCGTGCTCTGCCATCTCTTTGCGTGCAGCCGAAATACCGATCTCGTCCACCGTCACCATGTCACCCGCAGTTTCTCTGATTGCCCTTAATATTGCAGCACCACGAGCTGGTGTTGCAATCGCAATCCCTTCAGCCAGTGTTTCACTCGTCTTAGTGACGGCTACTTCAACTTCTCCTGCAAAGAATGCTTGCGCAATCGGTGAACAGTTCTCTGCTTGAATCGCAATAATTCTTGGCATCCTATCAATCAGTCCCCAGGCTATCATCTCTTGAAAAGCGATGTAAGCGCCAAGAAGCAATGTCCCATTGCCAACCGGAATAATGAAAGCATCAGGCAACTGCTGTCCCATTTGTTCATACACTTCATAAAAATATGTCTTGGTTCCCTCATAGAAGAATGGATTGAAAATATGGCTTGCGTAGAACAATTTGCTCTCTTCAACCTTATTGATTGCAGCGGCAGCAGTGTCTTCTCTTGTGCCAGCAACTTTGTGAACAGTAGCGCCATGTGCCTTGATCTGCGCAATCTTCTTCTCCGAAGTTGCTTCTGGAACATAAATATGTGACCGAATTCCTGCTCGGGCACCAAAAGCAGCGATTGCAGTACCTGCATTCCCACTACTGTCGGCTACTACTTCTTTCACGCCTAGCTTATTGGCAACTGCGATCAACACCGCTGCTCCACGATCTTTAAATGAAAGCGTTGGTCCAAAATATTCTGCTTTGACAAGCAGTTTTGGTGCACCGAATACCAAAGGGAAAATCGGTGTCATCCCTTCGCCCATTGTAACCTGTTGCCAACTTGTTTCATTAGCATCAAAAGGCAATGCGGCTATGTATTTCCAAAGGGATTGCCCTTTTTGAGAAAAGTCGGGTTTGTTTTTCTGGTATTCAAGCATAAGAAGCCCTTCACAGCTACATTTCCAAGCATGTGATTCAACTGGATATTCCTTGTGACATTTACTGCAAATGTATTTCATTAATTTTCTCCTTTCGAAAAATTTTTTTTATGAAAAAATTTCGTTTCGTCTACGGTGCGCTAAATTGAAATGACAGTCAGTCAAGCGCCTAAGTCACTACTGTTTCCGCTCCTACTCGACAACTGCAATTGCTTCAATTTCAACGAGCATATCAAAGTGGATAGCTGATACTGCAATGATAGAGCGAGCTGGTTTGTATTCACCAAAGAATTCCGCATAAGCCTCGTTCAAAGCGTCCCAATGTCTAATATCTGAAATGTAGGCTGTGGTCTTTACAAGTTGATTGCGATTGGATCCGAGTTGCTTTAAGATGCGGTCAATATTGTTGAAAGCAACAGCTGCTTGCGCTTTCATATCCCCAGTGCATTTCTCTCTAGTAATTGGATCAATCGGCAGTTGCCCCGAGATATAAACTGCACTTCCTACCTTCGTTGCTGGTGAATAATGTGCATTAATCTTTGCCGCATCCTTAACTTGGATCTGCTCCACATCAATTTTTTCAGAAAAATCGTTACCATTCATTTTGATTCCCCATTTCGTAAGGTGACATGGAACGGATTTGTCACCTGAAGTATGCATACTGTCTTTATTTTAACCTATTCTGTATGCCTTAATTGAAAAAAATAACCAACAATTTGTTGGCTATTTTGTGATCTTTTCTAATTTATTTGATGTACTAATTTGAAATGATTTGTTCAAGTGGATGTTGCTCTACATATATTTTAGAATTCTGGACCGCTTTCTGATTTTCTTGCCTATTTCTTGAAGAACATCTTCATTGTTAACAAAAGTCCATTTGCCTTAAGAAAGTAGCCATGATCAATCAGCACTTTAAACAAATGGCCGATAAGCCCTTTAACATTATGTCCATATACAAGTCCAGCAGCAACCTTTCCAATTGACATCACAGTACCGCGATAGGTGAAATGAAATGGGCTACTTTCGATTTCGCGTAATTGGTTTACTAAATGATACCCCAAATACTCACCTTGTTGAGATGCCAACTGTGCTGTTTGCGGATAGGGATTCCCTTCTTCGTCGAAGCAAACGCTTGAATCACCAATCACATAGACATCTGCCCACTCCACAACTTCAAGAAATTCCTTGATTTGCACACGTTTTGTTCTACCCACTTCCGGAAAACCCGCTTCATGAATAATGTTATTTCCCGTGACACCAGTTGCCCAAACCACATTTCGGCTGGCGACTTTAGTGCCATCTGCCAAAATAATTCCACTCTCATCAACTGAGGCAATTCGTTGACCAATTGTAACTTCCACACCATGATTGCTTAGATATTCTAGTGTGTAATCGGTCAATTGTTTTGGAAAAGCAGGTAATATTCTATCTGCTGCTTCGAGACACAGGATCTTAATCTTGTCCTCGGGAATGTTGCATTGTCTCGCAATGCGCTGTTTCTGATCGATCATTTCTCCTAAGAATTCAAGTCCAGTGAATCCAGCGCCTACACAAGCAATCGTACACCGAGCATCATCCTTATCTTCATGCCACGCCAGTAAATTGGCAACCATTTTTTCATAAATAGCTCTTGAAGAGTCTCGAGTTGAAATGAACTGCGCATGCAAATCGACGCCTGGAATCTGAAAGGTTTGAGGTTCACCACCAAGACATGCAACAAGAATATCGTAACGAATGGATTCCGAAGTTAAGTGAACAGTCTTTTCTTCCTTGTGTATCGACTTCACGCGATCTTTGATAAAAGTAATATAGTTTGGATCAATAAGCTCACTTATTTTGACAGAAACAGCTTCATTAGATAACTTTCCAGATGCAATTTCATGTAGCTTGTAAGTGATGAATTGATAGTCGTTTTCATTAACAAGAACAACTTCTGCTTCCTCAAGATCCAATTTCTTTTGTAGCGTTATTGCAGTCATCATCCCTGCAAAACCACCACCCAATATGACTATTCTTTTTTTAGCCAATCCAATCACCCATCCAATTTTTAAAAAAGTCTCATAAGAAAATCAGTTCGATTGTACAATGATTACCTAAATTTCTCAAATTGTTTGGTTGGCAAAATGTTCTACGGTGGTTTTTCGTTAAAATCATCATAAATAATGACTGCTAGCATTCATTAAAGTGATGTGAAAGTGATGTATTGTTTTTGGAGAAATTAGGTAGAAAAGAATTAGGTGAGACTCGTAATGTGCACAATTTGCGATTATGCAACAAATCGGGAACTGCTCCCAGATTAGCCTGTTCGGAGAGATGAAAAAAGCGTGTTGAATACGTCCCATTCGCTTGAAACTTTTCATCCTACATAGCAACAAAAATCGGCGAAAGCAGATTTTTTCTATACTGTAAGTTGAGGAAATTTGCAACGAAATATTGTGACGACTTTTTCAATACGCTTCTTCTGATTTATCATATTCATATTCGAGCTTTTTGTAGCTCCGTTAACAGTTATTGATCATAATGTGCTGTGTCGATATTCACAAACTTATTGTACTTTTTCACAAAAGCCAATTTCACATCTCCAACTGGACCATTACGCTGTTTGGCAATGATGATTTCGATAATATCTTTGTTCTCGGTTTCTCGATCGTAGTAATCCTCACGATAGAGGAACGCTACAATATCAGCATCCTGCTCAATACTTCCGGATTCCCGGATATCAGACATCATTGGCCGCTTATCTTGGCGAGATTCTACACTTCGTGATAACTGTGAAAGTGCAATTACTGGCACTTCCAATTCACGCGCAAGTCCTTTCAGAAATCTTGAAATCTCAGAAACTTCTTGTTGCCGGTTTTCCCGTCTTCCACTTCCTTGGATCAGTTGCAAGTAGTCAATCATGATTAAGTCTAAGCCTTGCTCTTGTTGCAAGCGCCGACATTTAGAGCGAATTTCGCTCACTCTTATACCAGGTGTATCATCAATGAAAATATTTGTTTTCGACAGCCCTGCTACTGCAAGTGATAGATTTCGCCAATCCTCAGTATCCAAATCTCCAGTACGTAGCTTCTGTGCATCAATATTTCCTTCAGCTGATAACATCCTCATTATCAACTGCTCTGCGCCCATTTCCAAACTGAAGATGGCTACCTTATAACCTTCTACTTGCTTGGCAACATTTTGTGCTATATTCAAGGCGAATGCCGTTTTCCCTACTGAAGGTCTAGCTGCAACAATGATAAGGTCGTTTTTCTGAAAACCAGCCGTTAACTTATCCAACGCATGATAGCCAGTTGGCACGCCAGTGACAAGGCCTTTTCTATTGTGGAGCAACTCAATTTTGTCATAGACTTTCAACAGCACTTCATGAATATTTTGAAAGGGTTTGATGTTCTTTCTTCGAGCAACTTCAAGAACTTTCTTTTCTGTTTCATCTAAGAGCTCTGCAACATCATCTTGCCTCGTATAACTGTTTTGGACGACCTCAGTTGCAGTAGAAATCAAGCGACGAAGCGTTGATTTCTCAGAAACGATTTCTGCATAATACTCAATATTTGCTGCAGTCGGAACAGAGGCAGCAACTTCTGCTAAATATGATATGCCTCCAACCTCTTCCAATATGCTCTTCGCTGACAATTCTTCTGAAACTGTGACAAGGTCCAAACCTTTGCCCGTCTCTTGGAGTTTTTCCATACAAGCAAAAATCCGTTGATGCGCCTGTCGATAGAAATCTTCAGCACCAACGTATTTAATTGCAAGCTCGATAGACCGAGGCTCAAGAAATACTGCTCCCAATACCGCTTGCTCCGCTTCAATATTTTGAGGAGGCATCAGCCCTGCAAATTGCTCATTCATGGATTAACACCAAACTCTCTTGTTGAATAATTCGCAAACCAGATCATTTCTGCTCAATAACCTCGACAACAAATTTAGCAGAAACCTCATGGTGAAGTTTCACATGAACATCTGATTTACCAAGAACTCTGATCCCTTCATGCGGATCCATTTTTCTTTTATCTAGCTCAAATCCAAACTGCTTCTTCATTTCATCCGCAATTTGTTTGGTAGTAATCGAACCGAATAGTCTACCTGCATCACCAGCTTTTGATTCGATCTTTACAACACATTTTTCAATCTTTTCCCTCAGTGCTTTTGATTCAGCTAATTCACCTGCTGCACGCTCGTTAGCTTTATTTTTCTGAACATCTAGCGATTTCATATTTCCAGCACTGGCTTCCATAGCGTATCCATTTTTGATTAGGAAATTGTTGGCATACCCATCCGCAACGGTTTTGATTTCACCCTTCTTGCCAGTTCCTTTAACATCTTTCAAAAAAACGACCTTCATATTATTCTCTCCCCTCGTAATAGGTCTCAATTGCTTGGTGGACAAGCTTCTCTGCTTCCTCAATTGTTTTGTTTTGCAATTGAGCTGCAGCATTCGTTAAGTGACCACCACCACCAAGTTCCTCCATAATCAATTGAACGTTGACTTCTCCAAGTGATCTACTACTGATAGCAATCATGTTCTCATTACATCTTCCAATTACCAAAGATGCTGCCACATCCTCCATGGTAAGCAACGAATCAGCAGCCTTCGCGATCTGAACTTGCTTATAATTAAGGTTATTTTCACCAGTTGCAATGACCACTCCATTTTTGTAGAAATAAACATTCTCAATAAGCTTGTTTCGTTCAACGACTTGTTCGATATCTTCTTTAAAAATATTTTGTATCAGCGTAGGGTCCGCACCATGGAATCTTAAGTAAGATGCTGCATCAAATGTCCTTGCGCCAGTCCGTAATGTAAATGATTTTGTATCCATCACGATTCCAGCAAGTAATGCAGTTGCTTCAAATATTTCCAGCTTCTTCAAGTTCGGATGATATTCAATCAGTTCTGAAACCAACTCCGCAGTAGATGAGGCATATGGCTCCATGTAAGTAAGAATTGGGTTGTTTATCACTTCTTCACCACGTCTGTGGTGATCAATCACAACCACTTTGTTAATTTCTTTGAGTAATTTTTCCTCAATAACAAGTGATGGTTTGTGGGTGTCGATAATAATTAGCAGCGTTTTTTCTGTAACGAGGTCTAGTGCCGCTTCTCCAGAAACAAACTTTTTGAAAATGGATGGATGCTTCTCCACCTCTTCTAATAGGTTTTCAACACTGGAATCCATTTCAGATTTATCCATCACAACGTAAGCAGGTCGATCATTGACCTCCGCCACTTTCAGCAAGCCGATCGCTGGCCCGTAGACATCTAGGTCAGGATGCTTATGCCCCATAATAATAACATTTTCACTATCAATAATTAAGTCCCGAAGCGCATGGGATATTACCCGAGCCCGTACACGAGTACGCTTGCCAGTTGGACTGGTTTTTCCACCATAGAATCTTGCCTTACCATTTAACATCTTGATGACTGCTTGATCTCCGCCCCTGCCAAGTGCTAGATCTAGACTAGATTGAGCTAATACACCAAGTTCGTTTAAAGAGTCCACTCCACTTCCCACACCAATACTAAGGGTTAGCGGAACATTATTTTTCATTGTTGTTACGCGAATCTCATCGAGAATATTGAACTTAGTTTTCTCTAGCTGCTCCAAGGTTTTCTCATTAAGAATGGCAACAAAACGATCTGAAGATACACGTCGCAAGAAGATTTCATTCTCCTTTGCCCATTTCATAATTTCAGATGTAAAAATATTTTGGACACTACTCTTTTTTTGATCATCCATTCCTTGAGTAAGGTCATCATAATTATCTAAGAAAAGCATGCAGATAACTGGTTTTTCTTCCCGATATTTTTTGGAAAGTTCTTTTAAGTCTGTCACATCAGTTAAATAAATTAAGCACTGTTTCTTCTTATGCTGGATCTTGTAATATCGACCATCAATGTTGATTTCATCATCTTCAGTTTTCTTCAAGATGAAAGGTAGGATATCGTCAGACAAATCACTTAATTGTTTGCCGACTTCCACCTTTTCCTCAAAAACATCCTGCATATATCGATTTGACCATTCAATTTCTCGATTTTCATTGTATAAAAGGACGCCTGTTGGTAATTCTGCAATTGCCTCTTCACTTATTTCGTTAAACCTTTGTGAAAAGGTCTGAATGAAATCCTCCGCTTCACTTCTAAATAACATCTCAGCGCGAATAACAAAATAAGAAATGATCATAAGAGCAACAAGTGCTAATATTGACAATGTCTTACTGTGAAACGAAAGTAAGCCAGCAATAATTAAACTTACAATAATCAATAAGTACAACAGATACCTATTGCCAGTTTTCTTCAAAAAAGATGGCATCTACATTACCTCCTTTTATCTATTGGTTTGCTGAAATTTGTAGGAGTACGGATGTTTAGATTTTCTAGTACACTAAAAACCATTTATGATAATTTTCAAAAAAGTAAGTATTTTAATTATACCCGAACTTTTTGATAAATGAATATATTTTTGCCAAAATAAAAACTGAAGCGTGGATTGGTCCATAACTTCAGTTTCAATCTAATTATTATCTTTCCTCAGCAACGAATGGAAGTAATGCCACAACTCTTGAACGCTTGATTGCAATTGTCAACTTGCGTTGGAATTTAGCTCTTGTTCCAGTCACACGACGTGGAAGAATTTTCCCTCTTTCAGAAATGAATTTCTTTAAGAGCTCTATATCCTTGTAATCGATATGTGTAATTCCATTAGCAGTGAAGTAACATACTTTCTTACGCTTTTGACGTCCGCCTTTACGGATGTTAGCCATAGTTTTCAACCTGCCTTTCTACAGTTTAATTCGTTCAATTCAAGAATTTGATTAAACGAAAATGTTAGAACGGAAGATCATCCTCTGAAATATCAATCTTCTGACCATTATTTGCAAAAGGATCTTCGTCCATTTTTGTATAACTTTGATTTTGATTTTGATTTTGGTTTGAGTTTTGGTACGGATCAGATCCATAGTTTGGACCCGGATCATTGTATCCAAAGTTACTATTTGCATTAGAAGTTCCTTTTGGCTCCAGAAACTGCACGCTTTCAGCGACAACTTCTGTCATATACACACGTTTCCCATCCTGGCCTTCATAATGACGCACTTGCATTTTGCCATCAATACCAACTAAACTGCCTTTATGTAAATATTGATTTACCGTTTCAGCTTGGCGGCGCCATACAACAATCGGAATGAAATCCGCTTCGCGCTCCCCTTGATTATTGGTAAATGTGCGATTTACTGCAATGGTGAAATTGGCAATTGGCACACCCGTGTTTGTCATTTTGAATTCTGGATCTTTTGTTAATCGGCCGACTAGTACTACTCTATTCAACATGCAAATCAACTCCGTTTGCTTTATACATAATTCATTAAAAACTAGCACCAAAGTGCTTGATATTACTCTTCTTCTCTAACGATTAAGTGACGAATGATATCTTCGCTAATTTTCGCAAGACGATCGAACTCTTGCGTAGCTTTTGCTTGATTAGCTTGAAGCTTGATAATCATGTAGTGCCCGTCACGAAAATCATTGATTTCATAGGCTAAACGACGTTTACCCCAATCTTTTGTTTCAAGAAGCTCTGCATCATTTTCTGAAATAACGTTATTAAAACGTTCTACCAATGCAGTTTTCTCTTCTTCTTCAATGTTTGGACGGATGATATACATAATCTCGTATTTTGTCATCCTGTACACCTCCTTTTGGTCTAAGCGGCCCATTTAAGGGCAAGGAGTAATAAATTACTCGCGAACATAAACTATACCACAACACTACTATATTTTTCAATCTTTATCTAAAAAATTTGCGTCATAACTGAAAAAAATATGATTTATCCAAAATAACTACTTAAGTGGCTTCCTAAGGGAAACGTATTAACAGAAGAAAGTACTAAGTGATGAAAATACAGACTGACTTAAAATCAAAATGAACAAGCACTTAATTGGAAAAGCGGCTAGAAATTCAAAGCGCTTTCAAATCACGGTGTGACTTCCACAGTGATCTTCGCAAGTCTTTGGGAATCTTAGCGAGTTTTAAGTTGCATTTCTAACGACAATTAGGATTAATTACACATTGAACCTAAAATGCATAATGTCGCCATCCTTCACTTCGTATTCCTTACCCTCAAGTCTAACTTTTCCTGCTTCTTTTGCAGCATTCATCGAACCGTATTGAACAAGATCTGCGTAGGAAACAGTTTCTGCTCTGATAAAGCCTCGTTCAAAGTCGGTATGAATGACACCTGCACAAGCTGGCGCCTTCATTCCCTTTCGAAAAGTCCATGCCCGAACTTCTTGTACGCCTGCTGTGAAATAAGTTGCTAGCCCAAGCAGATTGTAGGCAGCTCGAATCAATTGATCCAAACCTGACTCTTTGATCCCGATTTCCTCAAGAAACATTTGTTTCTCTTCATTTTCTAATTCGGCAATTTCGCTTTCGATTTTCGCACAAATCACGATGACCTCTGCATTCTCTTTCAGCGCAAATTCTCGCACCAATTTAACATATTGATTATTGGAAGCATCTGCCACCTCGTCTTCAGATACATTTGCGACATATAAAACTGGTTTGATCGTGAGCAGATGAAGAGCCTTGACATATTTCAATTGCTCATCAGTGAACTCCAAAGAGCGAGCAGGTTTTTCTGCCTCAAATGCATCACGAAGAATCATTAATGCTTCATTCTCGATTACCGCTTCCTTATCTTTCTGCTTGGCAAGCTTCCCGACTCTTTCAATCCTTCTTTCAACGGATTCCATATCGGCTAGAATTAATTCAAGGTTGATTGTATCTATATCAGAAAGAGGATCTACTTTTCCGGAAACATGCGTGATGTTCTCATCTGCAAAACATCTGACCACATGGCAAATTGCTTCAACATTTCGAATATGTGCTAGAAACTTATTTCCAAGTCCTTCGCCTTTGCTTGCTCCCTTCACAATCCCTGCAATATCTGTAAATTCAAAAGCTGTAGGGATCGTTTTTTTAGGAACAACTAGCTCTGTTAATTTTTGCAAGCGATAATCAGGTACTTCTACGATTCCAACATTTGGGTCAATTGTGCAAAATGGGTAGTTCGCCATTTCTGCTCCTGCTTGGGTGATTGCGTTAAACAAAGTTGATTTTCCTACATTAGGTAGTCCAACAATTCCTGCTGTTAATGCCATAATTTATCTCCTTGTTCATTACTTATTTTTTATCTATTCATGATTTGATTTCTACTGACAAAGATTCGTTTATTCGGATGCGTGTTCCAAAACCTTCTTCATCTTACGAGTGAATTCTTTTCTTGGAATAAGAACACTGTGTGCGCAGCCTTCGCATTTAATCCGAATATCCATACCTAGTCGAATAATTTTCCATCGATTGGTACCACAAGGGTGTGGCTTTTTCATTTCAACTATATCACTCAGGTTGAAAATTTTCTCATCCATAACTTATACACCTTTTTTCTTAACTGATAAATTTGTGACAAAGGTTATATTTCCATTTGGAATGATGTAACGGCTACCCACATTATTGTCAATCAATTTAGTTGTTCGCAAGCCTATTTCTTCTACAGTACCTTCAAAAGTATTAATAATTACAGTATCACCTACGGCAAACTGATTTTCAAAAAAAATTAGAAATCCTGCAATAATGTCCTTAATCAAATTTTGAGCGCCAAACCCGATAATGATTCCTAACAAACCAGCTCCTGCAAGAATCTTAATCATCTCAATTCCCATTGCCGAAAGTATTGCTAGAAATGCTAGAAAACGAACAATGTATGAAGCGCTACTTTCAAGAAGCTTTTGAATGGTTTTGCTTCGTTTTAAAGGAATCTGTTTTAAAGTCCTTGTTTTGACTTTTATCAATCTTCTGATTAATGATTTCACAATTCTTAATATTACTTCAGAAACGATTATAATTACAATAATTTTGATAATTGTATTTCCTATCGATAGCCAAGTATCACTATTTAGCAGTGTCGTTTTAATTGATTCAAATAAGTCAGTTTGCGCTCCCATCTTTTCACACCTCTTTCACTATTTAAATGCATTTAACGCAATCACGATGATTGTGCAAAACACCAAACTAGGCAATAGGTTAGCTACTTTTAGTTTAATGACTTCTATCAGATTTAGTCCAATCGCGATGATAAGCACACCACCAGTTACTGTAATAATGCTTGTGATTTGATCTAATAACTCTGGGGATACGAATTTATCTATTTGCGTTGCCATTAGAGCAAGAGATCCTTGATATAACACGACTGGGATTGCGGATAGCGCCACCCCAAAACCGAGTGTAGAGGTTAGTATTATCGAGGTCACCCCATCGATGATTGCCTTAGTATATAGAACGCCATGGTCATTTGCCAATCCACTATTCAGAGCACCCACAACTGCCATTGCACCAACTACATAAAGAATCGAGGCAGCGACAAAGGCTTTCGATATATTTGATTCAGATTTAGAGAATTTGCTTTCCACCCAGTGACCCAGTCGTAATACTTGCCGGTCTATGTCTAGCAATTCTCCAACCAATGTCCCGATTGAAAGACTTATTAGTACAATCAGAAATTGATCCTGCTTCATTTGTAAAGCCATTTGAATCCCCAAAACCGCAACAAAGAGTCCATTAACTTTCAATATTGATGCTCTTATGTTTTCTGGCATGTTGCTTGCAACCAGTCCAATAATTGCTCCAATTACGATACAAGCACCATTCACTAGCGTTCCTAATAACGCCATCTAATCACCTTCCCATAATATCATGCCAACTATTCTACTACGATTCTTAGTGAAAATCACTTGCTGTTTGAATCATAATACAATTGTATCCTTTGCGTTACTCTTTCCTGGAACAAACACAGTTGCTAAAACCAGCGGGAGCCAAACGATTAAGTTCTGACTCCGGGCTACCTATCTCCTTTGACTTTCATGAAAACACCTGCTTATTCAAGATAAACAGGTTTTTTGAATCATTGTTCCACGTGGAACTTTATTTGTTTAGTATGTTTAATATTCTTTCCAAATCTTCTAGAGATAAAAAGTCGATTTCTATATTACCCTTATTTTGATTTAGGTTAATTGCAACCTTTGTGCCCAACTTCTCTCTTAACAATCCAGTTTGTTCTTTAACATAGTAGTCCTCAATTGTAGGCTTCTTTACAATTCTTTTGCTTGTTGCTTTCTTCTTATCTGGGTCGGTCAAAGCCTTTTCTAACTCACGCACACTCATCTGCTCAGAAGCGACTCGCATTGCGAGCTTTCTCATATGTGCTTCATCCTTTAAACCCAGTAATACTTTCGCATGACCAAATGAAATTGCGCCATCTGAGACTTGTATTTTCAATTCCGCAGGAAGTGTTAGTAATCGAAGGTGATTGGCGATATGGGATCGGCTTTTGCCCATTCGTTCAGCTATCATTTCCTGAGTATAGTTTAGTTTATCCATGATGTTCTGATAAGCTTCTGCTTCTTCCATAGGTGAGAGGTCTTCTCTTTGCAAATTTTCTAGAAGTGCCACTTCCATCATTTGCGAATCATTAAAGTCCTTTAACACTGCTGGAACTTCATCAAGACCAGCTAACTTTGCAGCCCGAAATCTCCGCTCTCCAGCAATTATTTCATAACCCTTGATGGAGCTCTTTCTAACGATTAGAGGCTGAATTATACCGTTTTCAATAATTGACTTCTTCAATTCTTCAAGTGCTGTCTCATTGAAAGTTTTTCGAGGTTGATAAGGATTGGCTCTTAGCTGGACAACTGGAATCTGTAGTACTACATCTGAATTGTCCGAAGCCTCAAATTGCTCAACCTGGAAAAGGGAATCAAGTCCTCTTCCTAATCCTCTGGAGGCTTTAGCCATTAGCAATCACCTCTTTTGCAAGCTTCATGTAAACTTCTGCACCCTTAGACTTTGAATCAAATGTAATTATCGGTTTCCCATGACTTGGCGCCTCGCTAAGTCGAACATTACGAGGAATAATAGTCTTGTAGACCTTGTCTTCAAAATACTTTTTGACCTCATCAATTACTTGGTTACTAAGGTTTGTGCGCGCATCATACATTGTCATTAGGACGCCTTCTATCTTCAAGCGACTATTCAAATGTTTTTGCACCATGCGAATAGTATTAATTAATTGAGTAAGTCCTTCGAGCGCGAAATATTCGCATTGAACAGGTATCAGAATTGAATTCGAAGCAGTTAACGCATTAAGTGTTAGCAACCCTAACGAGGGTGGGCAATCAATAATAACATAATCAAAGTTCCGTTTAACGGAGTCTATTGCTTGTTTAAGTCGAGACTCCCTTGAAACTGAATTAACTAATTCTATTTCAGCGCCTGCTAACTGAATTGTTGAAGGAATAATAAACAAATTCTCAATCTTGGTCTCTTTAATAACCTTCTTCGCAGGCATGTCGTCTACTAATATATCATATATACAAAATCCAACTTCACCTCGTTCAACACCTACACCACTTGTTGCATTCCCTTGTGGATCGACATCTACAAGCAAAACTTTTTTCTTATTTATAGCAATACCTGTCGCTAAGTTAACCGCAGTTGTGGTTTTACCGACACCGCCTTTTTGATTAGAAATTGCAATTACTTTACCAGTCATATATATTCCCTCTTTCTTTAGTCTAACTATCTTAACATGATTTAGAATAAGTTAACATAAAAAAATAGACGATTTCTCGTCAATTTAGTTTTTGTTCCACGTGGAACATTATTTCTTCGGGATTTTTATTGTAACTTGATAGTAATCGTCAAACTCCTCTTCCTTTGATTCAACAGCGATCCCATGATCTGAAATCATTGTGATCGATTGACGCAAAGTATTAAAAGCTATTCGCATATCCCTGTTAATAATTTTTTTCAAGGGTTTTGCTGGCTCTCCGAGCTCTTCACCAGATAGTAATTTCTTAACACGAGCTTCAGTTTGAGCAACATTGAGCGATTTTTCAATTATCTCACTAACAACAGTTTGCTGTGCGGATTCATCCTTCAACGGAATTAAGGCACGGGCATGTCTCTCTGAAATCTGCTTATTCAGAACAAATTGCTGTATTGACTCTGGTAACTTCAACAAACGCAACTTGTTTGCAATTGTAGATTGAGATACTCCTAATTGTATCGCTAAGCGCTCTTGAGTAAGCATATGGATAGCAAGAAGCTTTTCAAAAGCGAATGCTTCTTCAATTGGAGATAATTCCTCGCGCTGCAAGTTTTCAATTAACGCGATAGCAGCCGTCTCATTGTCATTCAAGTTATTTATGATAGCTGGTATTGTGGACCACCCAAGCTTCAAAGCTGCACGCCATCTGCGTTCTCCAGCAATGATCTCAAACTTTCCATCACCTACCTCTCTCACAACAATTGGTTGAATAATGCCATGCTGAGCTAAAGTTGCAGCTAACTCGTTGATCTTATCCTCATTGAAAACCGACCGTGGTTGAAATCTATTCGGCTTAATTGCAATAACAGAAAGTTCTTTTAAATTCTCAGACATACCGTGCATAGTGAGATCTATATTCAAGTCTTATTCCAACTCCTCTCTTAGCTCTTTTAATAATTCAGTATATAAAATAATCATTTGTACTAATTCGTAAGCGATGCAGAAATCACATTCCTAGTATACTAGACTTCAATCCACCTGTCTTCCATTATTCCAATGGATCTTTAGCTGGGAGCCCAGGTCTTCGAGGATATTTGTAAGGCGTTTGACGAGATTTGCGGATAATAACGATATGCCGTTCACTTTTTTCCTCAGGAAGTGTAAAGGCAAAATCATCAATCAACTTACCACCTAACATGTATAAAGCACCTTGAGCGGCGAGAAGCTCCTCTTCGGTATTAGAGGCCTTTAGCGCGATGAAATTGCCCCCCTTTTTTACCAAAGGCAGGCAATACTCGCTTAGGACAGACATCCGAGCAACCGCTCTTGCTGTAACAATGTCAAAATGCTCCCGATTCCCTTCGATCCTACCAAAAGTTTCAGCGCGATCATGAACTAACCGTATCTGTGATAATCCAAGATCAGTAACTAGTGTATTTAAAAACTGTATCCGCTTATTCAACGAATCTACTATTGTAACCTGAAGTTCAGGAAAACAAATCTTTAGCGGGATACTTGGAAATCCAGCTCCTGCACCAATATCACAAAGTGATTGGTGGTTGAACGGGAAATAAAATGCAGGCGTAACGGAATCATAGAAATGTTTGAGATACACCTCATCACTAGCGATGATGGCAGTCAAGTTGATCTTCTCATTCCACTCCACAAGCATACGAAAATACAAATCAAATTGACTGATTTGTTGCTCAGATAAAGCAATCCCTTTTGTTCCTAACAAATCTACAAACTGATCTACTTTCAAAACTTGCTCTCCTCTATAACACTTAGTTCCATTATATCGCACTTGTAAAAAATTCTTCTTTTTAAAAACTTCAGCTGCCTCAGCTTTTCAGTTTTGCAATTCTACCATGCTCCAAATAAACAAGCAATATCGAAATATCAGCCGGGTTTACACCAGAAATTCTAGATGCTTGTGCAATCGACAAGGGTCGAATATTATTTAGCTTCTGACGAGCTTCTGTCGCTATTCCAGAAATAGCATCAAAATCGATGTCAATTGGGATCTTCTTATTCTCCAATTTTCTTTGTTTCTCAACTTGCTGAATTGACTTTTCAATGTAGCCCTCGTACTTTAACTGAATTTCTACTTGCTCAACAACTTCCTCACTTAGATGTAACTCACTCGGAATAAGTTGTTCAATATGCTGGTAAACAACCTCGGTTCTTCGCAAAAAGTCAGCTGCTCGGATTCCATCCTTAAGTTCACTGCCACCCAAACTAAGTATCAAACCTTGAACTTCAGAAGTTGGTTTAATAAAAGTAGCTTTCAATCTTGAGATTTCGGCTTCAATGGCTTTCTTCTTCAATAAAAATGTCTCATAATGCGCCTGTCCAATTAACCCGATATTGTAACCAAGTTCTGTCAATCTCAAATCAGCATTATCATGTCGCAAAAGTAATCTGTACTCAGCTCTAGAAGTGAGTAAGCGATAAGGCTCATTTGTTCCCTTTGTGACGAGATCATCAATTAGAACACCAATATAAGCATCATCACGACCCAAAATGATTTCTTCTAATCCAAGTGACTTTCTAGCAGCGTTGATTCCAGCAATTAAGCCTTGCCCAGCAGCCTCTTCATAACCGGAAGTTCCATTAATTTGACCTGCTGTATACAAATGACCAATCTTCTTCGTTTCAAGTGTCGGCCATAATTGCGTTGGAACAATTGCATCATATTCAATAGCATAACCAGACCGCATCATGCGAACATTCTCTAGACCAGTGATTGACTTTAATACTTGCTGTTGCACATCCTCAGGTAAACTAGAAGATAATCCCTGAACATACACTTCATGGGTATCTCTACCCTCTGGTTCTAGAAAGATTTGGTGTCGTGGTTTATCATTGAACCGAACAACCTTATCCTCTATTGAGGGGCAGTATCGAGGACCAGTTCCCTTGATCATACCAGAGAACATAGGGGAACGATGTAAATTATTCTCAATAATTTGATGTGTCTGCAAAGTTGTATAGGTTAACCAACATGGTAGCTGATCTCCAATCACTTTTTTGGCAACTGTTTGATGTGAAAATCGTCTAGGAACCTCATCTCCCGGTTGAATTTCCGTTTTGCTATAATCAATAGATTCATGATGAACACGGGGCGGTGTTCCAGTTTTAAAACGAACGAGTTCCAAACCGTTTTTTTCCAAATCATCAGAAAGCTTTATCGATGGTTGAGAATTATTCGGACCACTGGAATATTTCAGTTCCCCAAGAATGATCTCGCCCTTTAAGTAAGTTCCGGTGGTAATAACCACAGCGCTCGAACGATAAATAGCACCCGACTGCGTGAGCACACCTTTACAAGTTTCCTCTTCAACAATTAGCTGCTCAACAAGTCCCTGTACAAGCGTTAGATTGGGTTCATCTTCAAGTGCCTTTTTCATGGCCTGCTGATATTTGTACTTATCTGCCTGAGCGCGAAGTGCACGCACAGCTGGACCCTTCCCCGTATTCAGCATCCTCATTTGAATGTAGGTCTTGTCAATAATGCGCCCCATTTCTCCACCAAGTGCATCAATTTCACGTACAACAATCCCCTTTGCAGGCCCTCCAATAGAGGGGTTGCATGGCATAAAAGCAACCATATCTAAGTTAATGGTAAGCACCAATGTTTTTGCACCAAGACGTGCAGCTGCTAAACCGGCTTCACAACCAGCATGACCAGCACCTACAACTATGACATCAAACTGTTCAGCTTCATAAGCCATGTGAAATTATCCTCCAAGTCTATCTATTGCGTTCATAGTTTCTCTAACTTCCTGAGTCATCTATTGTTTTCCTAGTTCTGTTACTGCACTCCGAAATAGTATCTATCTCTCTATTAGACATTTGTTGCTATATAGAATTTTATTGCTATTATAGACATCCATTGCAGTCGCAATCATTTATTGTTTATAAAGTCATTTATTGCTTTAAGTTTCTTTTATTGCAATCACAGTCATCTGTTGCTTTCCTAGTTGCATATTGCATCTGCAACCGATTGTGATTTTTGCAGTCAATTTTTTTGTCATCAATTCCTTCAATACTAATCTAATGATCGATAGACATCTATCACTTCGCAGACAACTATCAATTTCCCGGGAAATTTCTGATTTCTACTTTCCTAAACAAAACTGGGAGAAGAGTTGATCAATCAAGCTATCGTGCATATTCTCACCAATTATTTCACCAAGACTCTCCCATGCTTTTGTCATATCAATCTGGATAATATCAATTGGAACACCATTGTCTGCCGCCTGTAATGCATCCTCAATAGATTCCTTAGCTTGGTGCAATAAGGCAATATGACGTGCATTTGAAACATAAGTAAGGTCGTGGTCTTGAATATTACCCAGGAAATAAAGTCTTTCAATCTCCTTTTGCAATTCCTCCAAACCAGTATTCCTCAGAATCGATGTCTCAATCACTGCATGCCCATTTGAGTATCGTTCTAGCTCCGCAACATTTAGTTCATGAGAAAGATCAGCTTTGTTTAACAGGATAATCACATTTTTAGAAATGACCTTCTTCAATAGGTCGATATCGTCATAGTGAAGCGGCTCTGCCGTATCTAGGACAAGCAGTATTAAATCTGCTCTGTCAATCGCACCAAAAGATCGCTCGACACCAATTTGTTCAACAACATCACTCGTTTCACGAATACCAGCAGTATCCACTAATTTCAAGGGGATGCCATTAACATTCACGTATTCCTCTATGATATCACGCGTTGTCCCTGGTATATCAGTTACAATTGCCTTATTCTCTTGTAATAAACTATTTAAAAGTGATGACTTGCCGACATTTGGCCTACCAATTATCGCAGTGGTAATCCCCTCACGGAGAATCTTCCCTTGTTGAGCAGTTTGTAATAATCGATTAATCTCCACAAGAATCTCATTACCATTGGCAACAAGCAAATGATGGCTCATTTCCTCAACATCATCATACTCTGGATAATCGATGTTCACCTCAACATGTGCTAGCACTTCGAGAATTTTCTGGCGAAGCTCTTGGATCAAATGAGATAGTTTTCCATCTAATTGCCCAATAGCAACCTGCATAGCTCGATCTGTTTTCGCACGAATCAAGTCCATAACTGCCTCTGCTTGTGACAAATCAATGCGACCATTCAAGAAAGCCCGCTTTGTGAATTCACCAGGCTCCGCTAACCTTGCACCTGATCTTAGTACCAGCTGTAATATTTTGTTCACAGCAACAAAACCACCATGGCAGTTGATTTCAATCGTATCTTCTCTAGTAAAGGTATTCGGTGCACGCAATATTGTAACCATAGTTTCATCCAAGACAATCATTGTTAAAGGATCAATAAGATGGCCATAATGAATAGTATGTGAGGACATTTCAGATAATCGTTTCCCACCTGGGCTGACAAACAGTTTATCAGCAATACCCACTGCATCTACGCCACTTATGCGCACAATGGCAATTGCACCCTCACCCATTGGCGTGGAAATTGCAGCTATTGTATCTGAAATCATTTGTCCTTCACCTCTTTTTAAAAATCAAAATATAATTTTACAAAAAAACTATGCTCAAAAGATAATTTTAACTGATATAAAATAGATACACAACTGAATACAATTGGAAGTTAATTGATAACTTAAAACCAACTCATGGTATATTCACAAAGATGACACTTTAATTCTTGTTGTCTTTAAATATTAAGATTGCTAAAATTGTATAGGGTAAAATAACACAATATATTTTGGGAGGACATACATATGACATCAGTTGTAGTTGTAGGTGCACAATGGGGAGATGAAGGAAAAGGTAAGATCACAGACTTTCTTTCGAAAAAGGCGGATTGTATCGCACGATTTGGAGGCGGTAACAATGCTGGTCACACGATAAAGTTTGATGGAGTCACTTATAAATTGCATCTCATTCCTTCTGGAATATTTTTCAAAGATAAGATTTCAATTATTGGAAACGGCTGTGTAATTGATCCGAAAACACTTGTAGGTGAAATTGAGAATTTACACAAAAGCGGAATTTCTACTGACAGCTTGAGAATTAGCAATCGTGCCTCAGTTGTACTTCCTTATCACATCAAGCAAGATGAAGCGGAAGAAGCAAGACGTGGTGACAATAAGATCGGCACCACCAAAAGAGGAATTGGACCTGCCTACGTAGATAAAGTTGCTCGTATGGGAATCAGAATGGCTGACCTAATAGATAAAGAAGTGTTTATGACGAAACTGCAGCATAACGTTGCTGAGAAGAATCGTCTTTTCGAAAAGTTTTATGAAATTGATGGTATTCCTTTTGAAGCAATTTATGAAGAATACTATGAATACGGGCAACAGTTGGCAAAATATGTTTGTGATACTACGGCACTAATTAATGAGGTTGCTGACAGCGGGAAAAATATCCTGTTCGAAGGTGCACAAGGGGTCATGCTAGACGTCGATCATGGAACTTATCCATTTGTCACATCTTCACACCCAATAGCAGGTGGTGTCACAATTGGAACTGGTATTGGTCCAACAAAAGTCAATCGAGTAATCGGTGTTTGTAAGGCTTACACCTCTCGTGTTGGCGAAGGCCCATTCCCAACAGAATTATTCGATGAAACAGGTCACCACATTCGTGAAGTTGGGAAAGAGTATGGCACAACAACTGGTCGTCCGAGAAGAGTAGGATGGTATGATAGTGTTGTTATGCGACACTCAAGCAGAGTAAGCGGATTCACAGATCTATCTGCAAACTGTATTGACGTGTTAACTGGGCTTAAGTCGATCAAGATTTGTGAAGCATATGAATTAGATGGTGAATTGATTAAAGAGTACCCTGCTAATTTAAGATTATTAGCCAAATGCAAGCCTATTTATGTAGAGCTACCAGGTTGGACTGAGGATATTACAAATGTGAAAACATTTGAAGCACTACCAGTACAAGCACAAAACTATATCAAGAAGATCGAAGAACTAACCAAGATTCCAGTTTCAATATTCTCTGTCGGTCCTGATCGCACACAAACGATCGTACGAAGAGAACTTTACTAAACATCTATAAAAGATTGAACACCAAGTCACTATTTCTCACAAACATATGCGCTCAAAGCGACAATTCGTTGTCGCTTTTTGATTGTAAATCAAGAAATTACCGTTCCAAATTACACAACTTTCACAGTAAGGTTACAATCAAGTAACTTTCCCCCTTCTCTTAAAAAAATATGTTACAGTAGTATCGCTGAAGGAGAAAGTACAATTCAGTTAACCTAAAAACCTATTTTTGAACCAGGAGAAATATTCATGAAAAGATACACAAAAAAAATTATAAACACAATTATAGTGTTCCTTTTAATTGGACTATTCATTACGAGCTACTCGGTGAAGGCCAAAAACGAGCAAGCAGTTAGTAAAGTATTTCATGTATACGTAGATGATACTTACCATGGAACTGTTGAAAATAAAGAACTTGTTGAAGATATCATTAAGGATAAAGAAGACAAATTCAAAAAAGAAAACCCTAAAGTAAATGGCATGGTGAGCAATGAAATCAGCTATGTCTCGGAAGATTTACTGGGAAATCCTACAAAGCAATCAGAGTTAGCAGTCGAAACGATTAAAGAGGATTTATCGACAGCTATCACAGTGAAAGCAACTGTTACCGCAATAAAAATTGACGGAGAACCGAAAATACTTTTAAACAAAAAAGAAGAAGCCGAGAAAGTACTAAACGAATTAAAAACAGAATATGTCGGAACAAGTGACTTTTCTCAATTTGAGACTCAATCAGAAGATCAAATAACGCAAGCACTACAAAATGATGAGACCAAAATCAGTACTGTGAATTTCGATAAAGAAATTGAAATTGAAAACCTTTTCCTAGAACCAAACAAGATCTATACAGTTGAGGAAGCAAAAAAATCACTAAAAGGTGAAGCTTTGCCACCAGAGCTTTACAAAATTGAGGCTGGTGATACTCTAGAGAGCATTGCCACTAAATTCGGAATGACACAACAAGAACTATTGGATATAAATGAGGGTGTTACTTACGAAAAGATTATCGAAGGAAGAGATGTCTACGTTGCAACAAAACCAACACCCATTAATGTGCAAACAGTAAAACTTACGAAAAAGATTGAACCAATTCCTTATACAAAGCGAGTGGTAGAGGATCCAAGTATGTTAAAGGGTGAAACGCGTGTTACACAAACTGGAGCAGACGGCGCTAATGAATATATTGAAAAAAACATTGAAGTAAATGGACAACTTTCTTCAACTGTACGAGAAAAGGACAAAGTCATTATTGCACCAAGAGAGGAAATTACTTATGTTGGAACATGGGTAATCCCATCAAGAGGAACAGCAGAATTCGTTTGGCCAACAAATGGTGGCTATATCTCCAGCTTCCTTGGGCAACGTTGGGGCAGACAACATAAAGGGCTTGATATAGCGAGACCATCTAACTATACAATCAAGGCAACAGACAATGGGACTATTATCGAAGCGGGATATAATAATGGTGGTTATGGTAACAAGATCGTCATAGACCATAATAATGGATATACAAGCGTCTATGGACATCTAGATTCAATTAATGTCTCGGTTGGACAGGTTGTTCAAGCCGGACAAGCCATTGGCATAATGGGTAATACTGGACATTCAACAGGCACACATCTTCACTTTGAACTATACTTGAATGGAGAACTACTCAATCCATTGGAGTATGTCCCAAGATAAAACGTATTGCTGGCTTTATTAAAGATTCACATACTAAATCCTCATTTCTATCGAGATAGAAATGAGGATTTTTTAAGCAAGCAGTACGGTTTTTCGAAATTACTCATTTGAAAACCCCCTACTCATATCATTTTGAAATGCGATCACGACCACCCATATAAGGCTGTAGCAACTTCGGAATAAGTACACTGCCATCAACCTGTTGAAAATTCTCTAGAATCGCAGCTACAGTACGACCAATCGCTAGTCCAGAACCATTGAGTGTGTGCACATGCTCTGGTTTACCGTTTGCTTCACGACGAAAACGAACATTTGCACGACGAGCTTGAAATGCCTCAAAATTACTGCAAGAAGAAATTTCACGATATTTCTCACTGCTTGGAATCCAAACCTCAATGTCATACTTCTTTGCAGCTGTAAATCCTAAATCGCCAGTACACATGCTCAGTACTTGATATGGTAGCTCTAATAATTGTAGAACCTTCTCTGCGTTTGCTGTCAGTGACTCTAATTCTTCATAAGAATTTTCAGGAAGAACGAACTTGACCAATTCAACTTTATTGAATTGGTGCTGACGAATTAATCCACGAGTATCACGCCCAGCAGAACCAGCCTCTGAACGGAAACAAGCACTGTAAGCAGCATAATTTAGAGGTAGTTGATCGATTGACAAAATTTCATCTCGGTGCAGATTGGTAATCGGCACTTCTGCAGTTGGGATCAGGAAATAGTCTAATCCCTCAAGTTTGAAGACATCCTCCTCAAACTTCGGCAATTGCCCAGTACCTGTCAAGCTTGCTCGATTAACAATATAAGGTGGCAACGCCTCCTCGTACCCATGCTCCTCGGTATGCAAATCCAGCATGAAACTCATTAAAGCTCTTTCTAATCTTGCACCCAATCCCTTATAGAAAACAAAGCGGCTGCCTGTTACTTTACTAGCGCGTTCGAAATCAAGTATTTCCAAACCCTCGGCAACTTCCCAATGTGGTTTCGGCTCGAAATCAAATGTCGGCACTTTCCCCCAATGGCGGACAGGAATGTTGTCATCCTCAGTTTCACCTATTGGTGCACTTTCATGAGGGATATTTGGTAAGTTCAGCATCACCGTCTCAAAATCTGCTTCAATTACTGATAGTTCCTCATCAAGTAATTTAATGCGGTCGCCAACCTCTCTCATCGCCAAAATCGCAGCTTCAGCATCCTTCTTTTCTCGCTTCAATACTGCAATTTGATTAGTGACTTCATTACGCTCACTCTTTAACTTCTCTACCTCAGCAATTAATTCCCGACGACGACTATCAAGCGCTTGGAATTGATCAAGTCCAGTCAAGTCTTCTCCACGGTATTTCAGCTTGCTCTTTACCTCTTCAAAATTTTCTCTAACAAATTTCACATCTAACATAGTTATCCCTCCATTACAATACTGTAGCTAAAAACTCGTAACCACAAAAAAACTCATCCCCTATAGAAAAGGGACGAGTTTAACCCGCGATACCACCCTAGTTAAAAGCCACTATTACAGCTTTTCACCTCGACACATGTTAACGGTTTTCAACCGGAAATCATTACACGCTTGACCAACAAGTTTCCTGATTTCGCTCGAAGATGGATTCATAAGGTCATGTGCTAGTTCACATCAACCACTAGCTTTCTTAGACTACAAGTGCACTTATTACTACTTCTTCTCATCGCATTTAATATTTCTTATTAATTTACTACATACTATGCACAAAATCAACCATTTTATAACTTACTGTACAACTGAGGTAAACCGAAAGAATAATCAATATACGAAAAACTTACTCAATCCTTAGAAATCCTTTTGAATAATTTATCTTTTTACTATTGATAGAACTTAGTATCTCTGTAATCTTCTCATTGGATAAGTCAACATCTTCCGTATCAGCGTATTCTTTTAATAATGCAACATAACCAGAAACTAGAGCGTTCGCTTCGGAAGTACCAGAATTAAAATGAATACTTCCATTAATAGTTACACATTTAATTTCATCACCGGGTGCATTAATTACTACTTCGCTTGGTACGTTTGTAAAATCCGAAATTTGGTTGTTTGCTGAAATCGATCCCACTGAAATTACACCTTTCTTATTTGCAGGAAAAAGCATGTCATTATTTCCGTAATCGCCTGAGGAAGAGACAACTGTAATTCCCTTTTCCAGGGCAATATCGATTGAATCAGAAACAGCCTGGTTAAATTGATA
>JAVBKB010000083.1:0-9745 GCA_031554275.1 Caryophanales bacterium
GTGCTTTCGCTGGCGCTGCCGGTGTTTTTGCTGGCGCTACCGGTGGTTTCGCAGGTGCTGCTGGTGTATTTGCTGGCGCTGCTGGTGTTTTCGCTGGCGCTACTGGTGTTTTCGCTGGCGCTGCTGGTGTTTTCGCTGGTGTTGGTGTCTCTTTCGGCTTCGTTGTAGGTGCTGCAGATTTTGTAGGCGCCTTTGCTGTAGCTTTCTTCACCTGTTTTTCAATAGGCACACCCTGATAATAAGTAAATTCATTCCCAGCACTAATTTGTGCGAGTACCCATTTCTCGTTGTAATGTGAAGCCTCCTCTAACTTATCCCTAGTTGCCTTGTCGGCACTGCTTGTGACTGGCAAACCAAAGTTTTTCTGAAAGTTCCGAAGTGCCCAATACGTTTCATAGCCAAACATGCCGTCAATCTTCCCACGGTAATAGCCAATGTTTTGTAACCGAGCTTGGAGCTCAACCACATCATTACCTGTTGCCCCTTTTATCACGTTGCTGCCTGAAAAAGCAAAGCTTGTCTCAGCTAGCATAGGTAGTATAAGCATCACAAACACTGTTGTAATAAGTAGGATTTTTTTCATCAAATTACTCCTCACAATTAAGTTGTGAGATTAGTTATTTCCTTCAAATTACAAACTATGCAAGTATTTATGAAATTCTTGCTAATCAAAGTCCACAGGCATATGATAAAATGATGAAATAAAACATTTGGAGACATTGCTGATGAAGAAAAAAATCTTGGTGATCCACACTGGTGGCACGATCTCAATGATTGAAGATGCTGACACAGGTGTGGTAATCGAATCTGCTCAAAACCCACTTAAGCTCAAGGTACTTAAAGACATTGATGAGTTTGATTATATTGTCGAAGAGCCATTCCAATTGCCCTCCCCACATATAACACTTGTCGAAATGCTTACTTTAAAAAATCTTATAGAAAAATATTTTTCTAGTACAAAAATAACAGGTGTAGTCATCACGCATGGTACTGACACCCTTGAAGAAACAGCTTACTTCCTAGACCTGACAATCGATAATGACACACCAATCATCGTGACTGGTGCAATGCGATCCAGTAATGAGCTAGGATCCGATGGCCCTATCAATTTCATCAATTCACTCAGAGTCGCTGGCAATGAAGAGGCAGTTGGCAAAGGTGTACTTGTTGTGATGAATGATGAAATTCATGCAGCAAAGAATGTTACAAAAACACATACAAGCAGTGTGTCAACTTTCCAAAGTCCGCAATATGGTCCAATTGGTACAATTACTAAACGAGGTGTGTCCTTTCATAACCAGCCTTTAGATTTTGAGAAATATCAAATTGACAATGTGAATAAATCAGTTACTTTGTTAAAAGCACATGCTGGTATGGATGCTAGTCTTTTGATGACATTAGCAGAAATGAATATTCAAGGAGTCGTGATTGAAGCATTGGGGCAAGGGAATTTACCTCCACTGACACTTCCTGGTATTGAAAAGCTTCTAGCAAAAGAGATCCCAATCGTCCTTGTTTCCCGCTGTTTCAATGGTATTGCTGAAGATATTTATGGTTATTTAGGTGGGGGTAGTAACTTGAAGAAAATGGGGGTTATTTTCTCAAATGGATTGAACGGTCAAAAGGCTCGCCTTAAGCTATTAATCGCTTTATCACATCAAGGCTCTGTCAATTTACAAGAGATTTTCATGAAATAGTTTGATGAGAAAAGGCTGTGAACACGAGCTCACAGCCTCAATATTATTTTTATTAATTAAATCTAGATCCATCCTCTTAATCTTGATGCCTCTGCCATTTTACGAACACCCACCATATAAGCTGCTAGGCGCATATCGACATTTCGGCTTTGAGCAAGTTCATAGATGTCATCGAACGCTTTCACAAGCAGCTTATCTAGCTTTACTTCGACTTCGTCCTCAGTCCAGTAGTAACCTTGATTGTTTTGAACCCACTCAAAGTAAGAAACAGTTACACCACCAGAGGACGCCAAAACATCTGGTACCAATAGGATGCCTCTCTCAGTTAGAATTCTCGTTCCTTCGATTGTAGTAGGACCATTTGCCGCTTCAACGACAATTTTGGCTTTAATATTTGCGGCGTTATTTTCAGTAATTTGATTTTCAATTGCTGCCGGAACAAGCACATCACATTCCAATTCTAAAAGTTCCTTATTGGAAATCGTTTCGTTAAATAATTTGGTGACGGTACCAAAGCTATCTCTTCGATCCAGTAGATATGGAATATCTAGCCCATTTTCATCATGCAGTGCACCATAGGCATCGGAAATACCAATCACTTTTGCTCCCGCTTCATACATAAACTTTGCTAGAAAACTACCCGCGTTACCAAACCCTTGCACAACAACACGAGCACCTTTCATATCAATCCCCAATTTCTTTGCTGCTTCGCGAATCATGATGGTAACACCCTTAGCGGTTGCTGTTTCACGACCATGGGAGCCGCCTAAGACAATTGGCTTTCCAGTGATAAAACCTGGCGAATTGTATTCATCTATTCTGCTGTACTCATCCATCATCCACGCCATGATTTGTGCATTGGTAAATACATCTGGTGCTGGAATGTCTTTTGTTGGTCCGACGATTTGACTAACTGCGCGCACATAACCTCGGCTAAGTGCCTCTAATTCATGGAATGACATGTTTCGCGGGTCACAAATAATCCCGCCTTTTGCACCACCATAAGGTAGATCTACAATCCCACATTTCAAACTCATCCAAATGGATAGCGCTTTAATTTCCGACTCAGTCACATCTGGGTGGAAACGAATTCCTCCCTTAGTAGGTCCAACTGCATCATTATGTTGTGCGCGAAAACCAGTGAATATCTGCGTTGAACCATCATCCATTCGAACTGGGATTTTGACAGTTAGCATTCGCAATGGCTCTTTGAGTAACTCGTAAACTTCTTCTGTGTAACCTAACTTTTCAAGTGCTGATCGAATTACAATTTGTGTAGAAATTAAGACATCATTCTCTTCGGCTACGCCTTTTTGGCTCGTAGACATGAACCTTCCTCCTAGGCAAAATTGATACTAGCAAACTTGCAAATGTATTATACAAGATAATATAAAATAATTCGACAAATAACACTTTAGGAAAGCAATATAGGACAAACCATTTTTGAACTGATGCTCAGATCAACTGTGATTTGCCCTCAAATACCTATTCTTCAAATGTTTATTCTTCTCTCATATCAAGGATTCGAAACCCAGCAGATTCTAATTTCTCCATATACCGATGAATATTTTCACTCTTTTCTACTTTCAACACTAATCTGCGTACAAGTTTATCAGTTTCATCAAAAGACACAATTGAAATAACATGTTCATGAAAGTCATTTGTGATTTCTGCTAGCCTTGCTAGGCGACCTTTCGTTTCCACTGAAGTAATCGCCAATCGAACTCCTGGGACCCTGAGTCCAAACGCACCTTCGAATTGTTCTAATACATCATGCCTTGTCACAATTCCAAGAAACTTATTTCCCTTATCAACGATGGCAAGCTGTGGAAAATCTTTAAATTCAAAGATCGTTTTTTCAAAAAGTTCTGACTCATCAACAGTTTTCACTGCCTTACTAGCTAACTCGCTACACTTTGTCTCCGTCAAGAACTTTCTTCGATCATGTAGAAAGAGAAAATAGCGTTCATAAATCCGAAACCGAGTGATGGTTCCAACATACAATTCTCCATCCAAAACCGGTAGTGCATCTAAATTATAATCGTTCAAAATATCAAGTACTTTTCCAATTGAATCGTCTTTTTCTACAGAATGACAATGAAACTTTGGAATCATGATACTTTTTACAAGCATTCTCCGACCTCCATAAATTTGTACTATCCAGATTCACATGAAAAATCGAAAATTATTTGTTCTTAAATTTTCATCTCGAAAATGAACGATAAAAAAATATCTAACAAAGCAAGATGGTAAATTCATCAAAAGTCATTCTTTGTTTTAGCAGGCAACAGGAATATTCACTTGCTAATGTAATACAAGTTAATATCGAATTTCTCTTGCAATTGTGCAAATACCTTGTGACGGTTTTCCCATGATTCATCTTGCCAAAAATCACTACTATTTTCAATTATTTCGATTCGCAGTTGATGAAACTCATCTTCGAGTTTGTCACTTTGTCTCTTAGCAACAACTGACCAGCTTGCTACAAATAGTAATAAAATGATTAATGCATACACCCATCTATCACTAATCATCATTTGAAACATTTCAATTATTGAGCTGAGCTGCAAATGTTTCAGGGTTTGATAGCCAAAATACCAAATCCCCATTAACAGGAAAAAAGAAGACATAAGGCTAATAAAAAAAAGGCGACTTGATGATGCATATTTCTGCTTCTTTTTCACCAATTCTGCTAATACTTTTTTCGTTGACTCGTCTGTGTAAGGTAATTCTATAATTACTTTATCCATATTTTTTATCACCTACTTATCATATGACCTCGTCAAAGTTGATTAGAACAAGTTGAAAAGATTAATTATTTACAGATTTTATTTGAAAAGACTATCTTAGGACAAACTCGAACGACTTGTTTACTCCTATAAGCTTTCTGTTCCTGTTAATCCTTAAGAAAGATTGGGTTTTAATGGGTTTGAAATCCTCTAAAATAGACTGATTTTGAGTGATAAAGCTTATTAATTTAGAATAAATATAAATAAATAGATCAATTTTAGGAAATGAAGACAAATTTCTGGGTAGTTTTTAGTAATAATTCAAATTTAAATTGCAAACAGTTGAAAAATTCTTTCTTGGCGATTACAATATTCATTGAGGCAAAAATTACTTAGCTTCAGCAAATTTAGATAGGAGTGTTTTGTAATGGCAAAATACACAATTGTAGACAAAGAAACTTGCATCGCATGTGGAGCATGTGGAGCAGCAGCACCTGACATTTATGACTACGATGATGAAGGGCTAGCGTTTGTAATTCTTGACGAAAATAAAGGAACGACAGTAGTTCCTGATGAGTTAGTTGATGACATGATGGATGCATTTGAAGGATGCCCAACTGATTCAATCAAGGTTGCAGAAGAGTCATTTGATGGTGATGCATTCAAGTTTGATTAATCCTTGAAAAAATATCGACTTTCAAGTCGGTTTCACTGGAAAATAATACAATGAAAAAGGCTAGATCATAAGCAGATGAATTTCTGCGAATGTTCTAGCTTTTTTTATGAAAAAGCATTTGAGTGGATTTGATGCATCATATTTAACAAAGCACCAAAGAAATAGCCAGCTGCATCGAATGCCACTAGCTAAAATATTGTCTTTTTGATCGTAGTAGCGATTCCTTAACAAACCGTTAGAATTGAATTACTACAAATCGGAAACGATTCTTCAGTTATCCTGTTTCTAGATTAAAAATTGCAAATGGATTTGTTCGATGATTTTTCATCTCGAGCAGAAAAAACGCGAAAATAGCAGGTTAGTTGCTGAGGCATACTCAGACAAAGCGAGATGGAAAATCCACACAAATTCATTCGCAATTTCAGCCTCTCATCTTTGATAAGATTACCTTCATCTTTGGAAGCAGTATACAAACCAATATCGAATCTAATGCCCCTTTTAATAAGTTGAATGGAATAATTGTAGCAATCATATACTTCATCATTTCACCAAAATGGTTGGGATCAAGTTCCAAAAATTCTGCGTAAAGCGGAAGAAAATAATAATAATTAAGAATTGCCATAAACGCTGTCATACAAACCGTGCCGACAACACAAGCAACAATGAGCCCAGCAGTAGTTTGGAATCTTCTGTACAACCAATAGATTGGTAAGATAAACAATACACCTGCAGTAAAGTTAGCAATTTCTCCAATTGGAATTCCTGTTTCAGATCCCTGCAAGAAGAAATGTAGTACATTCTTCAAAAGTTCAACAATAACACCAATGACTGGTCCGCTTGCAAGTGCTGCCAGCAGTGCAGGAATCTCACTGAAATCCATTTTCAAAAAGCTTGCATTTGGAAAAATCGGAAATGCGATAAAAGTAAGAATTAAGGCAATTGCTGTTAACATACCAATCAACACTAGATTTTTTGTTTTTGACATTTTCATTAAATAAATAGCTCCCATCGCAATCCACCGGACGCAGCAAGGAGCAGTTTTTTTTGTGTGTCTATCCTAATTGTCGATAGAAATGCAACTTCAAACTCGCTAAGATTCCCAAATACTTCGTCATAATTTCCTAGGATAGTCCGGCTATCTTCGTAAATTATTCCTCGTCATTGAAAATTTTATCGGGAGTTCTATGTTGTATTTCTAACGGCAATTAGGAGTAGAATTTTTTCCACAACAAAAAATAAAAACCCTTAGCATCGCTAAGGGAGAATTAATAGAGGGTACATGTGAGTCCACACGTATAAAAAAGCATAGAAGTTTACCCCATGCAAGATTTGACTGTAGCATAGCTACAATCAATAACCCCATCTTCTCCCATCCAGACTATACTGTCGGCTTTGGAATCACACCAAATCTGCTATTAGAATGAAATTTCGATTCTAAGTCGCTCGCGGGCTTTGACAATTGTCTTACCGCCGGTGGGGAATTGCGCCCCGCCCTGAAGATTGTATATTCAATTATTTTGGCATACGCCAATTTCTATGTTCACTATACCGTATCCAAATTGACAAGTAAAGGGTCATGTTATTGGGAAATCCAAATAAAGTTCGCATGGGAAACTCGAGCAAAGTCCGATTGGTTTCCAATACGAATATTTAGACTAAACAATACTTCGCTTCCTACATCACAACCACAATAAGTAATGCTCGCTATTGTACTCAAAATCAGCATTTAACAGAAACTTCAGCCAATCATCCCCATATTTATTCAAGAAGTAAAGAACGTTTAAGCTTCGGTCTTGCGGTCCATTTAGTGGGTGTAACGAATTCCCCACCTCATCATATCTTCTGACAGACTCAAGATGGACTCGTTCATGATTTTGCGATAACTTCTGCTTCATCAAATTCAAGTGTTCTATCACAATTGATTGATTATGATCGAACATTTTATCAAGAAATGGGTAACTGATAACTGCCTGCTGACGCCACGCCTGATGTTGTATTTCAAAACCTTCAAGTAACTGCTCATAATATGCATTAATGGTCGGATCGAAAAGGCTATCTAAATGAGAATTCTTTTCTGCTACACAACCATTTTTCAGAACCTCCCCAATGGAAAGGTGTAATTCCTCCAAAAGAATTGCCACATTACGTTCGATAATTGTAAAGGAAAGTCGAGGAAATACTGGAGGCATCTCCTCATCAACCACTTCAAATGCCTGGGTTAATTCCGCCCAATAAGCAATTTCACCAGGTCCTCCTACAAATGCGAGTACTGGGAAAAGCTTTTCCTGTAGAATGGGTCTAGTCACTACATTAGTGCTGAAATTGGCGGGTGTCTCTTTAATCAACTCCAATATTTCAGCGGATTGAAAACAAATGTTTCGATCATTTGCGACAAAGTTTCCTGCGCTATCCCGTTCTAGTAATATGCGATCTTTCTCATTTGGATTATAGTAAAAAAGATTCGCAGCAGAATCATGAATAGATAAGGTTTGTGGATAACCAGCGGATTGAATATTTGCTTGCTGAGTCAGAACCGCATGCGTAATTGCTTCGCTTTTCTCAGCAAATTCTTGGTAGGCAAATGCACTAATCTGACGCATTGATCGCTCTCCAGCGTCAATCAGCAGCAAACCCGTATCCTTAAACAAATGATTAATCAATCTCGCAAAGAACTCAGAAATAGTTGACGACTTAGACAACTCTGATTGGAGCCACTCACGTTGCTCATTTGTATGGTCGGTTTCTCCCATTAAGGCAATCACTTCATCAATCCATTGACTAGCTACAACTGGATCAATCATCATATCAGAAACCATTTCTTTTGATCTCGGCTTGTAAGGAAAAACCTTCTTCACTAATTGTTCGTTAGTCTTCACATAAATATGATTAACCTCTGGATAGTCATGATCTTCTCCAGCAATCCAAAATACAGGTACAACTGGGATACCAAGCTGTTTTGATTGCTGAGCAGCAAGTCTCACGATTGAAATCACTTTATGAATTGAATACAATGGTCCTGTTAGCACGCCGGCTTGTTGACCACCAATAACAACTAAAGCATGATCACGCAGAGCAACAAGGTTCTGTTTAGCTGCTTCAGACAAACCAAACGGCAGCATATATTGTTCAATATGATCAGCTACATCATTACGGCGATAGTTGCGCTCTCCCAAGTAAGCCGCTCTTTTTGCAATATGCTGTGGCTTTGACCACATGTATGGGAAAAAAGATGTTAGTTTGTCACTATTCATCAAGTAATCAGATGCAAACGGATTAATTGTTTCTAACTGTATAGTTGATACCTTCATTTATGAAACTCCTATTTTAATACAAATTCTTTTACAATGATCCATACCCATAATACTATATAAAGCAATGAAAGTATGAAAAAGCCGATTCTAAGTGTCATCCGAATCACCTTAACAACATTTACTTCATTTTTATTAATAAACTGGTGAATGGAAAACACACCTGCTACTATCAATAAACAGAGCCAAATGGTTGAATACGATAATTAATTGAATATGGACAGCTACTAAAAGAAAAAAGTTGTTATATCCATCGACAAAAGCAATGCTTTCTTTCGATGATTCCAAATTAATCGAATGAACACTCGTCCAATGAGGAAAACGACAATCGGTAGCAGCAGCAAAACCCATTCAATAACCGTAAATACACTCATGAAATTATTCCTTTTCTGATGATATCACAAGTTGATAAAAAGCATGTAGAATTGGTACATCAATCTGCTTTTGAATGGCAACTTTCAAGATGTAGCCAAGAATCGACTCTATTTCTGTAGCACGTCCCTCTTCCACATCTCGTAACATTGAGGACCGATTCTCGGCAGTTCTCTTGCAAATATCCTCAATTCTATTAAAAAACTGATTCTGCTGTTCCATAGGGATTTCTAGCGCAGAACAGGCCTCTTGAAAGATTTTTTCCATGAAATAATGGTAAGTTTTCGATGTTAACAATTGTCCGTTTGTTACCCGAAATACAGCTGTTAATGGGTTGATGACTGCATTCACAACCAATTTTTCTTGCAACTGTTGCTCAATCTGATCGCTGAGTTCAATGGGGAAATTGGTAGAACTACAAGCCGCCAAGCACTTCATTGCCTGTTTCAACTGAGGATTCACCTCAATAGAACCAATGATAATTCTCCCAAGACCCGTATGAATCACACTATTCCCATTTATTCTCATAGCACCATGTTCGACAATACCCAAAAGACATTGTGCACGAAGCTGTTCGAAAAAACCTATGTGGCTGAAGCCATTTTGTAAAAATACAACAGTGCCCCGAAAATGCGCTAACTGAGACATAATATCTTCCAAATGATATTGCTTAACAGCCAGAATAACGATGTCAAAAGGCGCAAGCTGCTCCTTTAGGTTCTGCAACATTTCAGCATGAACCTGAACATTCACAACTTCTTCATGAAATCTGCGATCAATACCCAATTGCAATTCGTTTGCTTGCTCTTCACTTCTTGTAAAAAGCGTCACCGCTTCTCGTTCTGCTAAGTAACTGGCCACTAGTAGACCTATTGAACCCGCACCAACAACCGCTATCCGCATGATGGTAACCCCATTTGCATATTGAATTTATTCATATCATTGTATCAAATGTAGATTTCT
>JAVBKB010000100.1:0-4386 GCA_031554275.1 Caryophanales bacterium
AAAGTAATGATGAAGTCCTAGCGCTCATTTACAAAATCAATGGGGACATTGATTTTGTAGTGGATGGTCAGCAAATTGTAACCATCCTCAAAAAGCAGAACCATTGGATACAGAGAATGTTTCGAAAGATCAAAGTAAACATTCCGGAATACAAACGAGTAACCTTGGATGAATACGCAAGCTACGTATTTCTGCAAATTGATGGCATAAAGACTGTTGAAGCAATTGGTCAGAAATTAGAAGAGAAATATGGGGAAGCCTCGCATCCGTTGTACGAGCGATTACTACTATTTCTTAACCATATTGATGTCAACGAACATTATATAGGCACAATAAATCATTAGAACTTAAGAATTCAATTTCGTCAGAAATTGAATTCTTTTTTTACACTGCACATGTGAAAAAAATTTGTCAGGTAGTGATATAATTAACATAACGATATAGAAGTCTCCGACTAGAAATCAGTGAACTTTTTTTCAAAGGAAGCTGAATCAGAAAAAATCTCAATACGCTAGACGTTTGAGAATATGGAAAGAAGCAGAGACAGAATAGAAAGGGTTTCCGCCTTTCTATTCGCTATTTTAGTCGTGAATTAGGATAAACTATTCGAAATTAATGGGGGATCCTTATGAGTTTACAGTTTTACCTTGGACGATCTGGATCTGGTAAGACTACAAAGATCATGGATGAAATCAAACAACAACTTATTGCAGATCCACTTGGGGATCCGATTATTTATATTGCTCCTGACCAAATGTCTTTTCAAATTGAGAAAGAGCTCATTAATCATGAGGACATTGTCGGTATGATTCGGGCACAGGTATACAGCTTTTCACGGCTTGCATGGCTAATCATGAGCGAGACTGGTGGAGCAAAACGAATGCACATCAGTAAAGTGGGCGCCCACATGCTGCTACGCCTGATTCTTGACGAACACAAAGAGCAATTGCAGGTATTTCATAAGGCTGCAGACAAAACTGGATTTATTGAAAACCTTGATAAAATTTTTACTGAATATAAGCGATACTGTCTGGAACCGGCTCAACTATTTGAAGCAGCAATCTACGAAGAATCGATTTCGCTTCGATCAAAACTCAATGATCTGGCGTTGGTTTATCACAAATTCACAGATGTGATGCAAGCAACATATGTAGATGCAGAAGATCATTTTCAGATACTTGCCGAGAAAATTCCTTTCTCAACCTATTTGCAGAAGGCAACTATCTATATAGATGGATTTCATGGCTTCACGCCATTAGAAAAGAACATTATTGAGCAATTAATCAAGCATTGCCAGAAGGTTACTGTTTCGTTGACATTGGATAAGCCATACCAGCACATTGGACCAGAGCCGTATGAGCTTTTTCGTATGGCTGGTGACACTTATTATGGACTTTATTCTATGGCGAAGGATCAGGGAATTTCTGTTGATAAGGATATTATTTTCGATGAGCAACAGCGATTTCGTGGTAGTGCTAGTTTAGCGCATCTAGAACAGAAATTCACGGTACGGCCAGTGGCAACGTTCAAGCAAGAAGCTGATATCACACTAATACACGCCAATTCGCGAAGATTGGAAATTGAGACAATTGCTCAACAAATATTACGATTGGCACGAAGCGGTCACCGGTTCAATGACATGATCGTGTTGCTGCGTAATGGAGATCAATATCATCATTTGATAGATTCGATATTTCAAGATTACCAAATCCCGGTTTTTATTGATCAAAAACAAATGATGCTCCATCATCCGTTGATCGAATTGGTAAAGGCGGTTCTTGAGGTGGTTGAATCTAATTTCGGGTTTGAACCTGTTTTTCGTACCCTGAAAACTGAACTATTTTTAAATAATGATCGTCCTTTAAATAGTCAGCGTGAGGAGATTGCGCAGCTAGAAAACTATGTGATTTCACGTGGCATCCATGGAACCAAGTGGCGAGAAGATTGGGTATTCAAGTTTCATAAGGGTTTGGAGCTCGAGAAAACGATGCAGTCTGATGAAGAGTTAGCGCACCAGCGTATGCTGAATTCTCTCCGAGCTGAAATCTATTTTCCACTACAGAGTTTAGTAGAGGCTATGAAAGCAGCGGAAACGATTGCTGATTATGTTACAGCACTTTATAAATTATTAGAAGAGCTAAGAGTTGCTGAAAAGCTGGTTACTATGATTGAAGATCAGGAAGAGAAGGGGGAATTGTTACTCGCAAAGAAAAACAAACAGGCTTGGTCTGGTATTGTCGGTTTGCTTGACCAGTTAGTTGAAATTTGTGGGGAGCAAACTGTTAGCTTTTCTACTTTTGGTGCAATGGTTGAGAGTGGCATTGATGCATTGAAATTTTCACTCGTCCCACCAACTTTGGACCAAGTAGTTATCGGAAATATTGATAGCTCCAAACCACTTCATGTGAAGTTTGCATTTATCATTGGGTTAAATGAAGGTGTATTGCCGAAACGTATCAGCGAATCTGGGATTTTGACTGAAGACGATCGAGCAAAATTGGCAGCACATCGAATTAAATTAGCACCGAGTGCTGAAATTCAATTGTATGATGAGGAATTCATTGCTTACACGACTTTTGCATTGGCATCTGAACATATTTATTTCAGCTATCCAATTGCTGATGATGAAGGCAAAACACTACTGCCCTCTAGTTATATCAAGCGAATCAAAGATATCTTTCCAACCCTGCATGAAGTGTACGCAACAAATGATTTCTTCGCCCAGAGTGAGCAGCAGCAATTAACAGCTATTACCCAGTCGCATACAACCCTCAAGTATTTGGTGAAGCAGATGCGTGGGTTACAGAAGGAACAGAAAATAACCGATATGTGGTGGGCTGTTTACAACGAGTATATGAATGATACTGCGAAAAAAGATGCAGCTGTTTTTGTGTTGTCTAGCCTGTTCTATCAGAATATTTCTGACAAACTTTCGAAAGCAGTTGTGACAGGATTGTATGGAGATAAAATTATGGGAAGTGTTTCGCGGATTGAAATGTTCAACCGCTGTCCGTTCTCCTATTTCTCACGCTATGGTTTGCAGTTGAAGGAAAGACCAGTCTATCAACTAGCGTCACCTGATCTTGGTACCTTCTTTCATGAATCGATCAAGTTAGTTGCCGATGAACTGGTTGCGAATAATTTGAGCTGGAGTGACTTAGATGCTGTAAAGAGTGAAGCATTAGCTGAGCTAGCAGCAGATCGAATTGCGCCTTTCTTGCAAAACGAGCTACTATTTTCCTCAGCACGAATGCGTTTTATGAAGCGGAAGTACACAGATATTATCAAGAAAACAACTGCTGCTCTCCATTTGCAGGCAGCACAAAGCGAGTTCACCCCGATAGGATTTGAAATTCCCTTTGGTACTGCTGATGCGAAAATTCCTCCGATCCAAATCCAATTAGCAAATGGAAAGTCAATGGAGCTAATTGGTCGGATTGATCGTGTAGATTGGGCAACGAATTATCATAATGGTCAGAATTACCTTGCAGTGATTGATTACAAGTCCAGTAAAAAAACAATCAACTATTCGGAAGTATTCAATGGGACTTCACTACAAATGTTTACCTATCTTGATGTAGCAACCAAGCATTCAGCAAAGCTGTTGATGCCAGATATGTTTCCTGCTGGAATGCTCTATTTCCACTTGCATAATCCGATGCTTCAGGATGCTGAATCTTTTAAAACTGAGCTTGATTTAGAGAAGGTTTGGTTAAAAAAATACAAAATGAATGGGCTACTGACTGATGATTTTGATGTGTTGCAAATGCTTGACACAACACTAAATGATCAAGCTTCATCAGATGTCATTCCAATCACCATCAAAAATGATGGCGACTTCAAATGGTATTCAAAAGTTGCCACGAATGAGCAAATGAAAACATTGACAAGCCATGTAAGCGATATTTTTCAAACAAGTGGCAACAAGATACTTGATGGAAATACAGCGATTAGTCCCTATCAATTGAAGAAGCAGACAGGTTGTTCCTATTGTGAATACAAGTCCATTTGTCAATTCGACAAGACTTTACCTGAAAATAAATATCGTGAATTTGAACCACTTAGTATAAAGGATGCTGTTGAGAAAATTCAGATAGGGGGCAAATTGAATGAATAAGCACTTACCAGATTCAACAAGGCAAACTGATGCTGTTCAAGTTGCACAAAATCCTGATCTGCAGGACTTCCGACAGCAAAAACTTGCACCTAAGTGGACAGCAGCGCAACAGGAGGCAATTCATACAACTGGTTCGGATATTTTGGTTACTGCAGCCGCAGGTAGTGGTAAGACAGCTGTTCTTGTGCAAAGAATTGTTGAAAGAGTACTTGCGCCAGGTCATCAAGTAGATATCGATCGACTCCTAGTGATGACGTTTACCAATGCTG
>JAVBKB010000222.1:0-3219 GCA_031554275.1 Caryophanales bacterium
CACAGAATATTTTTTGATTACAACGAAAAATGTAAAATATCCCGTTTGCTTCGTGTAAACAATCAGCGAAAAAAATCGTTTCTGGATCTAGAAAAGTATTAATTCCAGTAGATTTTCCTATGAATACAAACCAATTAACAATGGACAATGTCGTCATATCCCCCTATAAGTACTTCATAGTATGTATAAAGGGGTGTCTGACATGCTGTTAAGTGAATTGGGAAATAAAGAGGTCATTGACTTAAATAAGGGTGAAAAGCTTGGCCTTCTTGGAAACGCAGACCTAGAGATTGATGAGCAATCAGGACAAATTATTGCGATCCTGATTTCTACATCACAATGGCTTGGTTTCAAAAAGAAGGGGAATGAAATCCGAGTGCCTTGGAGTTGTATCAAGAAGATTGGCGCTGACATGATTATGATTGAGACGCCAAACGGCATTAGTCTTGATAAATAGAGGTTAGCAAATGCTTTAATCCCTTAAAAGTAACGGACGGAATCAGTTAGAGAGTCGAGCGAATGCTTAACCTCTAATTTTTTTTGTTTTACAATTTAATAATTGTCCATCAGAATTGACAATCCAATGGAAATACATTGTTGTTTGAGCAAATATGACTTCTTTTTCATTGTTTTTGGGTAATTCGCGCAAGTTGATGCTTTGGTGTGCATTGTAGTCAAAAGCATACAAATACCGTTTTACTACCATCGAGAGCAATAAAGCGGTTATTGAGGTTATTTCTTGATTCACTTGATTATGGATTTACATTCAAAAATGGTAGCGTACCACCTGCTTTGATGTATATCAAATGATCTGAAAAATCACTAAGTAATGTCTTACCTCAATGTTGAGTGAGAACGAAATATAAATCCAGTGTAGCACCTAGCATGTTGATACCATAAGATAAATTGTCATGAAAGGGTGATGACAATTGTTAACTGGAATGCAGATTGCTGTTATTGGTGGCGATGCACGTCAGCTTGAAGTGATTAGAAGGTTGTCCGAGCTTGATGCCAGGGTGTACTTGGTTGGGTTTGATTTATTAAGCGTGAGTATTCCTGGAACTGTTAAAGAGAACATGCAGGATTTAGAGGCAGGGGAAATGGATGCGCTAATCTTACCTGTATCTGGAACGCTTGCGAACGGGAAGATTGAAACGGTTTTTACCAATAAAGATGTCGTGATAACAGAAGCATTTATGAAGAAAACAAAACCTGAAGCCGTTGTGTATACGGGAATCAGCAATGATTACTTAAATCAACTGGTTATTGGTGCTGGTCATCAGTTGGTGAATTTGATGGATCGAGATGATGTGGCGATTTACAATTCAATTCCTACCGCTGAAGGGGTTTTGCTACTGGCAATCCAGAATACAGATTTCACAATTCATGGCTCAAGAATTGCGATTATTGGTTTAGGTCGTTGTGGTTTGAGCTTAGCTAGGGTTTTCGCAGCACTAGGGGCGCACGTCAAAGTGGGTGCAAGAAAGTCATCACAATTGGCTCGTGTGTCTGAAATGGGATTGACACCTTTTCATCTAGAGGACTTAGAAAAAGAAATTGAAGATGTAGATATTTGTATTAATACAGTGCCAGCTTTAGTGCTTACAACAAAAGTGATTGCCAAAATGCCTTTACATACAACAATTATCGATATTGCCTCTAAACCAGGTGGCACTGATTTTCGCTATGCAGACAAAAGAGGGATTAAGGCAATATTGGCACCTGGACTACCAGGAATTGTTGCACCAAAAACAGCTGGAAAAATCTTGGCGAATGTACTTTCACAATTATTAATGGAACAATTTCTGAATTCAAGAAAGGACGTATAGTATGCGACTTGCTGGCAAAAGAATTGGCTTTGGCATCACAGGTTCCCATTGCACATATGAGGAGATCGTTCCGGAGATTGAGAAACTGGTAGCGGAAGGCGCTGATGTAGTTCCGATTGTTACTTTTACCGTGAAAAATACTACAACTCGTTTTGGGAAAGGCGTGGACTGGATCGACAAGGTACAGGTGATTACTGGTAAGCAGGTGATCGATTCTATTGTTGATGCCGAACCACTTGGTCCAAAAGCTCCACTAGATTGTATGGTGATTTCTCCATTAACAGGTGCAACGATGAGTAAATTTGCCAATGCCCAGTCAGACTCACCAGTATTGATGGCAGCAAAAGCGACGCTACGCAATTTGCATCCAGTCGTCTTAGGGATTTCAACAAATGATGCCTTAGGTCTAAATGGTGTTAATTTGATGCGCTTGATGGCAACGAAAAATATTTACTTTATTCCGTTTGGGCAGGATGATCCGATTCGAAAACCGAATTCCTTGGTAGCAAGAATGTCTAGCCTGATCGAAACAGTTGAGTCTGCAATTATCGGGAAGCAATTGCAACCTGTTCTCGTCGAAAGATATCTTGACAAAGGGTAAGCAATTATTCAGAATAAGGTCACAAAAACCAAATAATCATCAGGTAATCGTAATAATTGTTTGAAATTATTAATATTATTAAAAAAACTTTCATTTTTCTGAAAATTTTCAATTATTTTTATTGAAAAAATTGCTGATGTAAAATAGGATATTAGTAACTATCTTTTTAGTCGAAGAAAATATCAAGGTAAAGGAGGAATTTTAAATGACAAAAGGTTATTCTGTAGCAATTCTTGGTGCAACAGGTGCAGTAGGTGAGCGGATGGTGAAATCACTTGAAACGGCTGGATTGCCGATTGATAAGATTCAGTTTTTGTCATCTGCTCGCTCTGCAGGTTCTAAGGTTACTTTTCAGGGACAACAATATTCAGTAGTCGAAGCATCTCCAGATTGTTTTGAGGGTGTCCAAATTGTTTTGAGCAGTGCAGGAGGAGAAGTATCGAAGGTGCTATTGCCAGAAGCTGTGAAAAGGGGTGCAATTTGTATTGACAATACAAGTGCATTCCGTATGGATGAAAATGTACCTTTAGTTGTGCCAGAAGTGAATGAAGCTGATTTATTTCAACAACAAGGCATTATAGCGAATCCGAATTGTTCTACAATCCAAATGGTCGCGGCACTTGAGCCACTTCGAAAAGCATATGGATTGAATAAGATTGTTGTTTCAACATATCAACCTGTTTCTGGTGCAGGTGTTTCTGAGATACATGAATTGGAGCGCCATACAAAAGCGGTGCTAAATAACGAATAATTTTAAACAATGGTTCTACATGTGAAGAGAGGGTAAAA
>JAVBKB010000087.1:0-11039 GCA_031554275.1 Caryophanales bacterium
TGTGCTATCAAGAATACATAGTGAAAAGCAGTCAAAGAAAGGCCGTGCTGAAAGAATTCATGGTGAACAGGTCTTTCAAGCGAACGGAATTGATTTGAGTGGTCGAACAATCATTCTGCTAGACGATATCTATACAACTGGCACAACCTTGCAACATGCTGCACAGATTCTGAAGGCAAATTGTGGCGCTTCACAAGTATATGGAGTTGCCTTGGCAAGAGGATAACGAAAGCAAATAATTTTTATAAAATTTTATAAAAAACTAGCGACCGATTTTATAAAGTACTAGCAACAATCCTTATAAAAAACTAGCAAGAATGAGGAAATTGTTAGTCGAGTATCTAGAGAGGTGCTATAATGGAGTTAAGGTATAAAGTAATATACAATCTTATCTAATTTAGAGGAGGAAAACAAAATGAATTACAATATTCGTGGAGAAAACATTACTATTACACCTGCAATTCGAGAGTATGCAGAGAAAAAAATCGGACGTCTTGAAAGATATTTTGAACAGGCGATTAATTCGACCGTCAATATAAATATGAAGGTACAACCAGATAAAAAGCAGAAGGTTGAAGTTACAATAGTTATGAAGCATTTAGTGCTTCGTGCGGAGGAAACCACTTCTGATATGTATGCAGCAATTGACCTTATCTCTGAGAAATTGGAGCGTCAAATTCGTAAACATAAAAAAAAAGTTAACCGCAAATGGCGTGAAAAAGGAAAAGAAGACCAATTTGTTGCAGTATCTGAAGCTGCTGATTCGCAAGAAGAGGACGAACTAGAAGTTGTTCGTACGAAGCGTTTCGACTTGAAGCCAATGGATACTGAGGAGGCAATTCTTCAAATGAACTTGCTTGGTCACAACTTCTTTGTCTACAATGATACTGAAACAGACGATACTCATATTGTTTACAAGCGTGATGATGGCAGATATGGCTTGATTCAAGTAGGTGAATAGAGATTAAATAGATAAATTGAACCACTTTCGGCGGAAGCTGAAGGGGGTTTTTTTGGTTGTGCTTGGGATGGGAATCCACCTACGGGATTGGCAAGTAGACAAATTCAAGTTGATAGAAGTGCCCTGATTGCTCGAACTTTGCAAATATTAAGCATATTGGAACAGATGTCGAAAAAAATAAAAAATTGACAGATGGTGATTGGGTGAAATAGAATTCAAATAAGAAAATCGTGGCTAAAAAGGAATTAGGAATCACTACGAAACTGAATATTTCGTTGAAGTCATGTACAGATATGTGCGAGCGAATATTTGAAGAAGGAGAGGATTATATCACTTTTGTTTGTCAGGGTGAGATGTACACTTTTAAGCAAATTACGAATGTTGCCTTTGTTAAAGAGTACATGCTATACAATAATAGAATAAGGTTTAACCCAAACATTGAAAATACAATCCTACGCATTCCATTTCCAGAGGACAGAATTGATGGTGCAGGCGGAGATCAAACCATAACGGATAGCTTCAAAATTAAGTGTAGCCTTGAATACTTGAAAGCGTATTATCAATGTTACAAAGATGTTCGTATCGAAGATAATATCATTTATTACAAGAATGTGAGATTACAGGTTGAGGAAGATGTTGTGACAGTTACAATGAATCCTGAACTACATTGAATTCGATGAGGAGTGAGTATATTAATGCTGACGAGAAAAAAATTGATAACAGCTATTGTTTTTTTGATTATAGTATTTGGAATTGCCTACACCACTTATGACTACAAATCGAAATCTAGTAGTGAAACTAGTAAAAATGCAGTTGGCGAAGAGTATGAGTTAGAGCAGCAGGCTGAGTATGAAAGGTACAATCGTGAACTGACTGAATTTGCACCTAAGGAAAAGATTACTTGTACAATTGACAATCCAAATGAAGAAGGGATTTTGTCTTATATTCAAAAGAATATTGACAATACTGTAAATAATAAAGATTATGAGGCAATCATAGATTTTTCCAATGGAAACAATGCTTTAGTTCAGATTGTTAAAAAGAATTCATTTTTAGAACAAGGGATGTATGTTGCTACAGTTGAAAAGGGAGAGGTCACTCAGTTCCATTCAAACTCTGATATAATAGATAAAGCACCTCCACCATTTAATTTAGAGGAGGAAAATACGAAAGCAATGGAAGAGGCCCGTGCTCAATTAAAGGA
Organism: Caryophanales bacterium; assembly: GCA_031554275.1. GTDB lineage: Bacteria > Bacillota > Bacilli > JARBTR01 > JARBTR01 > JAVBKB01. Next base: position 2,166 of record JAVBKB010000087.1, read on the forward strand.
TGAAGAGGGAGTAATTCTTAAACAAACAACTCTAAAGAAATATGACGATGTATCAGATAAGTATTTCATTTATGTTGACACTGTTTTTGGATATAACAATGGGACGGTAAAAACCTTATACTACAACTACGAAATAAATTCGAAGTGATAACCACTTCGGTACAATAATTAGCAGGTATTCATAGTTATGATGTATGTAATACTACATCAGTTTTGCGAAATAGCCAAATTGAGTTGAAAACCCCATATTTGAATCTCGAGAATTATTAAGAGTTATAAATGAGCGAGGTCAAATGCTGATGCATTTGACCTTTTTGGTTCGCCAACTTGAGTAATTGCCATAGGCTGAAAAATCAGGAATGCACCAATATGGTTTTCCGAGAGAAAGCAGTGCACAAGTAATTTCGTGCGAGGAAATTTTCCGCAATCATTTCTGACTAGTTTAGACAGTTTGTCGCACTAATTGTTTGCCGAAAATTTCGCACAAATCAAATTATTTTAATGTGATACTTGACAAAGCAGCTATCTTAATAATATATTGTTAATAACAAAACGTTAATAACAAAAGTTAAGGAGGGATTTTGCACTTATGACAATCTACAATCCGCACAATCTAACGGAGGAAGAGTTTTTACAGCAATATGATCCGAATGCTTTTGATCGATTATCATTGTCGATTGACACTGTCATCTTCAGTATTAATGTTGACCCACAAACAATAAACTATCGCAAATTGGATGATCAGAAGCTGGCGATTTTACTTGTGAAACGGAGCGACCACCCATTCTTAGGAAGGTGGGCACTGCCTGGAGGTTTTGTCGGGATGCAGGAAACCTTGGATGAGGCTGCACGGAGAATTTTACAGAACAAAACGGGCTTAGACGACTTGTATATGGAGCAACTGTACACTTATGGCGCCCCAAATCGCGATCCACGGATGCGGATTATCAGCTGTTCTTACCTATCATTAATTGATAGCAGCAAGTACCAATTGCATGTATCTGAGCTTGTTGAAGACTCAGCATGGTTCGAGGTTGAACTAATTGAGGAGAAGGGATGCTTGAGAATAAGTAATGGAGAGACAACTTTCCTAGTGAAAATCGAGCAGAAATCCGTCCGCAAGGGGAAGCAAATTATAACAAGCTGGCAAGTAGCTGCGGAATCGAAGTTGGCATTTGATCATGACGCCATCATTCTTGATGGACTGCTCAGGCTTCGAGGAAAGATTCAATCCACTGACATTGTGTTTAACCTGATGCCGGAACTATTCTCCATTACACAGTTACAGCAGATTTACGAAATTATTTTGGGGCAGAAATTACTTGCCCCAGCATTTCGTCGGAAGATTGCACACACAATTGTAGAAACCGGTCAATACAGCCAAGATAAGGGACATCGTCCTTCACAATTATTTACGTATCAACAAAGATGAAAGAGATGAAAGAAATGAAAAAAACAATTTATTTTCACGAAGACGATTATGGTCAAATTGAAGTTCTTCCAAAAGAGAATTTGTTCCATTGCAAAAGCCAAATGGGCTTAATCGAGGATTTCAGTAATGAGCATCGTGTTGGAATTGGATTTAGCAAGATTTATGTAAGAGAAGAAAACCCGATTTCACTCACGGATTTGAATATTAACGTGAAAAGTTTTGAAGCAATAGTGGTTCAATCACTGACAAAATATGATGAAGTTCTAACAGGCTACAGCAGCTACCGGGAGAAGTGTGAAAATACCTGTGCATTGGAATTGGGTGAATATGCACATCTTTACTACTCTTTTGAAGCAGAAATTATCACAAATATCTGGTTGGTTTTGAATGAGTTTACAGAAGATCATTTGCAAGCTACGCTTCAAGTGCTCCAGTCAATTAGTCAACTAGCTGAGCTAATACTTGTTGATTGGAGTTGGGGTGAGGTAATTCAGTTAACCAATCAAACAGATTTGAATAAATACTTAATAGAAATAATGAGGTTAGAAAATGAATGATAAGCATAAGCAACTTGGAAAATTTATCAGTTTAGTCCTGCGTCATAACCCTGGAACGATTGGGATCAAGTTAGATGCTAATGGATGGGCAGATGTTAACGAACTGATAACAGGGATGAACCGTAATGGGAGAAGAATTGATAAGACAACATTAATAGAGATTGTCGAGACTAATGATAAGCAACGATATAGTTTCAATGAAGAGCAAACAAAGATCCGTGCCAATCAAGGACATTCTGTTTCAGTTGATGTGGAGCTAGCGGAAAGGATTCCACCTGAAATATTGTATCATGGCACAGCTGATCGCTTTCTAGAAGTCATCCTGCAAACTGGGTTACAAAAGCAGAATCGACAACATGTGCATTTATCGGTTGATGAGAAGACAGCAATTAGTGTTGGGAAAAGACATGGGAGACCAAAGGTTTTGAAAATCAAAGCAGCTTCCATGCACCAAGCAGGACATAAATTCTATCTGTCTACCAATCAGGTTTGGTTAACAGATTTCGTTCCAGCAGAATATATTGAGATCTAGTTTTAAAAAAAGGCTTCAAAATACTTGGATGATTCGACAAATCTCGAAAATTTCCTAGGAAATAATTTTGAAGATTACAAAGGAGGATAAGCAAAATGTTACAAAATATTCAAGATGTGCGCACGGCGTTTGATCAAGGTAAGGAATTACAAACATTATTTTTCTGGGGACATACTCCTTCAAAGGATGGAAACATAAGCGCTAGCTGTCTTAGTCAATGGTGGATGAGTGACTTCATTATTGAGGGCATCAAGTATACAAGTGCGGAGCAATATATGATGGCCGGAAAAGCGATGCTTTTCAAAGATGATGGTGTATTTAAAGAAATAGTTGCAACGCATGATCCAAAGACGGTCAAGGCACTTGGTCGAAAAGTAAAGAATTTTGACGATAATGAGTGGAAAGCAAAGCGATTTGAAATCGTGACTAAAGGGAATATTGCGAAATTTTCGCAAAATCCTGATTTGAAAAAATTCCTGCTTGCAACGGGCGACAAAATTCTTGTTGAAGCAAGTCCATTCGATCGGATTTGGGGGATTGGTTTATCGAAAGCAAATGAAAATATCGAAAACCCTAATAGCTGGCGCGGGCAAAACTTATTGGGATTTGCACTGATGAAAGCAAGAGAGGAAATTGTAAAGACTTAACAAGAGGGAGCATGAAATCTTGGAGTCTCTGGTTTTTGCCACAACACTATTTGGCGATCAACTTGTAAAGGGGGAAATAAAATGATTTTGTATAGACCGGTTGGCGCAAACGAGCTGAAACTAATTGAAGCATCAAAATTTACCGCGTTTCCACCTAGATTACCAGATCAACCAATTTTCTATCCAGTCTTGAATCAGAAATATGCAAGAGAAATTGCTCAAGGCTGGAATAGCAAATATAACGCTGACAAAAAGGGTTATGTTGTCAGATTTGAAGTAGAGGATTGTTATGTTAATAAATTCCCGGTTCAAACTGTTGGTGCTTCTTATCATCAAGAATTGTGGATTCCAGCGGGAGAGCTGAGCAACTTCAATCAGCACATCATTGGAAAAATCGAGGTAGTAGATGAATACGAGTAAAGTGGAAGTTATCCTAATTGTCGTTAGAAATGCAACTTAACACTCGCTAAGATTCTCAAATCCTTCGTCATAATTTCCTAGGATAGTCCCGCTTTCCTTCGTAAATTATTCCTCGTCTTTGAAAATTTTATCAGGGGTTTTAAGTTACATTTCTAACGACAATTAGGATTAGGAAAAAGTAAGAGAAGGTGATAATCATGGCGAAAAACAAAGAAATTCGGGCGCAATTTGATAGGGAAACAATAACTGTTTATCAGGCATATAGTCCAACTATTGGTTTGGTGGCAGCAAAAAATAACCGTTTTGTAGAACCATTTAGTTACAACCGGATGACATGGATCAAGCCATCATTCTTATGGATGATGGAGCGGAGTAATTGGGGATTGAAGACTGGGCAAGAGGTGATCCTCGCCATCAAAGTGAAAAGAGAATGCTTTGAAAAGGCGTTGCTTGAGGCAGTACTGACGAGTCCTTCGGGATCTGTCTACAAGAGTAGTGATGAATGGCGTGAGCTCATGAAGAGAGCACGTATACATGTGCAATGGGATCCTGAGAGAAATATCCATGGTGGTAAACTAGAATATCGCTCCCTTCAAATCGGTATTAGTCGGCATCTGATCCAAGCTTACAATGAGGAATGGATCACAGGAATTGACGATGTTACACCACTGGTGAAAAAAATTCATGCTTTGAAACGAGAAGGACAGCTTGCGAAGGCAAAATCATTTCTACCAAAAGAGAGTGTATATCCTGTTGCTGAAGAACTCATGGCGAGACTTGGAATGGACTAGTTGTCAGAAAGGGTGAACGTAATGAGTCTAGTCGATAAAAATGATTTTGATCAAACTGTCGATATCTTACGAGGAAAGGTAGCGCTTTCACCTGTTTTTGAAGACCTGAAGATTTTCCTGAAAGAAAAGCTCGGTGTTACAGCATTTAATTTCGTTCATGAGAAAATACCAAATGATCGTCGCCACCGACTCTATGTTCTGCTTTCTTCAAGAGAAGATTTTCTGAAGATGCACACAAGTGGTTTTGGGTATGACCCAGTGAAACAGACTCAGATTGCAGAGGCCTTCTATCAACTTGCAAAGCGGTATCGATTCAAAAGTGACAAAGAAATCACCAGTGTGTTTGTTGCGTTTAGCGATTTCTCAGAGGAACTCAAAGCTGATGCAAATAGTAAAGCTGATCGTGAGGCAAGACCAATGATTGTGAAGAATTATCAACCTCATGGAATCTGGGATGTCATCAGCATATTTTCTGGTGTGGTTGTTTTCTTTCATACTGAAGCAGAATTACAGCAGGCTCGACTCACCAAAGTAACAGATGCGATTAATAAGGATTACTTTTGCTATTTGAAGAAGTATGACGAATTTAAACTGTATTCTGCAGATTTTGCAGTTCATTTCGACACCAAAGAAAATCTCGACCAAAATTTCAACGGAAATCTATATTACTATTTTAAATGAACAGGGGGAATTCAAATGTCACTACTCACAATGAAGAATTGGAGGGTATTTGAATTGGTCTGGCTAGCTACTTTCTCAGTAGTTGCCATTATTATCACAGTATTGTCGCATGATACCCTGTTTGGATTCTCAGTATTTTTCACTGGTATTATCTGTGTGGTTCTTGCTGCAAAAGGACACATCGCCACATATCTATTCGGTATGTACAACACCCTTGGATACGCATATCTATCATGGGTAAATCATCTGAATGGAGAGATGGCACTAAATTTGTGCTTCTTTGTTCCAATGAATGTGGTTGGCTATTTCATGTGGAAGAACCGCTTAGATGGAGTGATTGTGCAGATGCGAGGACTACCTGTCAAAATCCTTCTGCTTGTAATTGCTGTTTGCGCCATCGGAAGTGCTGGTCTAGGCTTCAGTTTAGCGCAGATTCCGGCGCAAAATACTCCTTATATTGATGCGATTACTGTCACACTCTCAATCATTGCTACCATTCTAATGGTGCTCCGTTACAAGGAACAGTGGCTGGTCTATATCGTTCTTAATATCTTCACAGTAATTGTCTGGATTTTTCGCTACCTTGATCACGCTGAAAATAGTGCCTTGATGATCGTGATGTGGACTGCATTTTTGATCAATGCAGTATATGGTTATTACAATTGGCGTCGTGGTGCTAGTCAATGATGGCAGTGAAACATCATTTTAATTTTAAAAAAAAACACTGTGAGATCTTGTTTATAAAAATCGAAATTGACTGAAATAGGAGTAAATTGTTATGAATAAGATTGGACTTACGTTAGGGAAGTTCGCGCCCCTCCATCGGGGTCATCAACACCTGATAGAAACAGCATTAGCAGAAGTTGATGAGTTATTTGTGCTGATTTACGACACAGCAGTTACAACGATCCCTCTTTCTATTCGTGCGAACTGGATTCGAACATTATATCCAAGTGTCACAGTGTTAGAGGGTTGGGGTGGTCCTGAAGGTGGTTCGAAAGAGATCCCTGCTCAGCATAGTGATCGTGCCAAAGAAATAGTGCAAGAAAATTATATTTTGCAAATGCTCAATGGGAGTGAAATTACCCATTTTTATTCCAGTGAATTTTATGGTGCACATGTAAGTAAAGCACTGGGTGCAATCGATTGCCGTGTTGACGAAACACGAAACGTTGTTCCGATTTCCGCTACAATGATTCGCGAGAACCCCTATATGCATCGACAATTTGTGGACGAATTGGTTTACCGTGATCTCATTGTGAAGATTGTCTTCGTTGGCGCAATGTCAACAGGGAAATCCACTATCGTAGAGGAATTGGCAAAACGATATCAAACAACTTATTGCAATGAATATGGTAGAGAGTATTGGGAGGAGCACCAAGTAGATCGCCGACTTTCACTTGAAGCATTCAATGAAATTGCTCTTGGACATATTGAGCGAGAAGATGCTGCTACCCTGCTTGCGAATCAGTATTTGTTTGTCGATACAAATGCAATAACCACTTACATGTTTGCAAAGGATTATCATGGGAGAGCACCAGCAATGTTGACGCAGCTAGCCTTGGAGAATGCACAGCGGTATGATCTATTCTTTCTTTGTGAAGATGACATCCCTTATGATGACACTTGGGATCGAAGTGGTGATCAGAAGCGCCACATCTTTCACAGACAGATTATCGCCGATTTAAAAGAAAGAAGAATTCCATACATTCCGCTAACAGGAACACTTACAGAACGAGTTGCCAAGGTAGATCTAGTTCTCAATCAGTACGAGAAATACGGGAACTCATTGATGAAGCCGTGGAGTCAAAAGGGAACGCGCTAATGTCTATAGCAAAGCGGAAGAGGACAACATTTCGTGCTTCTTGAGAAAGGATATGGTTCGTATGAATCTAGAAAGTAAAATTCGGGGAGGTATCTACGGACTGCTAGTAGGAGACGCACTGGGAGTTCCATATGAATTCACCCCACCTGAGAAAATTCCACAATTAGATGTATTGTCATATCAATCGCCAGCAAACTTTCAGCGAACATACCCAAATGTTTTGCCTGGAACTTGGTCAGATGATGGAGCACAGGCACTCTGTTTACTAGATAGTTTAGTCAGCTGTAACGGTTTCGATCTAATTGACTTCTCAAGAAAATTACTGGCATGGTATGACAGTGGATATTGGGCAGTTGGACGACAAGTTTTCGATTGTGGAATACAAACCTCTAGAGCATTGTCCGCCTTTGCATTTGGGATGTCAGCAGCAGAGAGTGGTTTTGTAGTTCCAGATGGGAAAGGGAATGGTGCACTGATGCGAGTGCTTCCACTGGCGATTTGGCATTATCACAACCCATTGCTGTCAAGCGATAAAGCATATGACCAATTAATACTTGATGCTCATCAACAGTGCTTGATTACGCATGGGCACATCATCAATCAGGTAAGTGCGGCTTTATATTCTTTATGGGCGTACCATTTGTTAGATAAGGTAGAAATGCAGACTGCCTATAAGAAAGCGTGCAATTACTTAACTGGATTCTATAATAACCAAACTATATTTCAGGACTACTCGTTTGAATTAGAAAACCTGCTTCAGGAAGGAAATTTCTCAGGGGGTGGCTACGTCGTAGACAGTTTTCGTAGTGTAAAGCATTTGCAATTCACTTGTGCAGATTATCAAAGTGTCATTTTGGGTGCGATTAGAATGGGAAATGACACAGATACAACAGCTGCCATTGCAGGTGGTTTGGCAGGTATCCATTATGGTTTTGAAGGTATTTCGCCCCATTTAGTCAAAGAGTTGCGTGAGATGGAAAATGTAGAAAATCTGATTAGCCGTTTTTTTGAGAAGAGAGGTATTAGACATGAGTAGTATAACCTATTTAAAGGGTGATGCCACAGCACCTGGCACTAAAGGAAACAAAGTGATCGCTCATATCTCAAATGATATCGGGGGATGGGGCAAGGGATTTGTACTTGCCATCTCGAAACGATGGAAAGAGCCAGAACGTGAGTATCGTGCATGGTACAGAAGTGGTGAGGGATTTGGATTAGGTGAAATTCAGGTTGTCCAAGTTTCCCCGTATCTCTGGGTTGCCAATATGATTGGACAAAGAGGAACGAAAACTGGTTCCAAAGGTGTACCCATTCGCTATGAAGCAGTCGAGAAGTGCTTGGAGAAGCTATCAGTTGAAGCGAAACGATTACAGGCCTCCGTGCATATGCCGCGAATTGGTTGTGGGCTTTCCGGTGGAAAGTGGGGTCAAATTGAACCATTGATCATGAAAACATTAATTGCAAATAATGTCGAAGTATTCATTTATGACTTTAATCCTAATTGTTAGAAATGCAACTTTAAACTCGCTAAGATTCCCAAATACTTTGTCATAATTTTCTAGAATAGCCCTGTTATCCTTCGTAAATTATTCCTCGTCTTTGAGAATTTTATCGGGAGTTTCAAGTAGCATTTCTTACGACAATTAGGATAACTAGCATTAAATCATGTGTAAAAAAATATATTGTGTGGAAAATATATTCATAGTATAATAGCTGTACTACATTTCGTAGTACAGTTTTGAAGGAGGGCGTTAATTTGGAGAAGAGGCTTTTTTGGACTAAAAAGAAAGTGATCGCTTTAATCATTTGTATCGCTTTGGTAGTTGCTTTTGCGGTTTGGTTTTTCATCATCAATAAACCGGAAACAGACGAAACCACAACATCAACAGGGAATTTTTCTGACTTTAGTGAACAATATGTCGCAATGCCCGTGAAAGATTTACAATTCTCGGATATGGCTAATATTGATGGTTATCTAACTGGGGTCAT
>JAVBKB010000159.1:0-4674 GCA_031554275.1 Caryophanales bacterium
ATCACATAATTGTCGATGTGTCAATAATTATTTCTAAAGTCGAATGTTGAGTAAGCCTACCCCTTTGGAAATAGGGTAACCCTTTCCGGGCAAACGAATGGAGTTCCGTGTGTGGAGAAGATTATTCACACAGAGTTCTAAATGTCAACTGTTTCAATTGTTTTTGGTTCGATAGTGTGCAAGCAGTATCCCTATCTAACTTAAAGATATCATCAAATTTTCTGCAAGGCAGGAGTGAGAATAATTAATAACGAGCCCTTAGGCGTTACCGACTTTACAGATACAATGTATCTGTAAAGCAAACGGCGCCTAAGGGCTCGTTATTAATTATTCGTTGTTTTATACCATTTGAAAGTTGAGAATGATTGTAGTTAGTACTCCTAACCCAAAAACAATTGAAACAGTTGACATTTAGAACTCTGTGTGACAGTTTACCTTATCACACGGAACCCCATTCGTTTGCCCTACACTATTAAACCTTGAAATGATAACAGTCGTTATCATTTCAAGGTTTAATTACCCTATTTCCAAAGGGGTAGGCTTACTCAACATTCGACTTTAGAAATAATTATTGACACATCGACAATTATGTGATTCGGAAAATAATTCAATTTCTGAAAAACAGAATAAGTAGCAGAACCACCCTGTCGAAGGGCATTTTGCTACTTATTCATTTTCCTATCGGTTTATTTGGTGTACTCTTTTTTTCTTATGACTACCTTAATTATCGTATAAGATATATATATTTCTATCTCTGTTTAAAAAAAGAGTAGCTAAGCCACCTGCCGAGAAACGGTTCACTACTCTTCTGTATTATTTTACTCTGAAAAAATCTCTATTGCTTTTTCTTGAAACTTGATACCGATATCCTCAAGTTCTTCTAAGGATGCATTTTCAAAAAATCCTATTTGAAATGAATTTTCACCATTCTCTCCACTCCTCAGTTATATCTTCATCAATAACTACTCCCATAATTCTTGCAGCCTGATCAATAAATTCGTACAATTCTTCTCTCTCATCTGTTTCAATAAAATGGTTATAAATATCATTCAGCTTATTTAATTGTAAGACTACTTCTTTTACACATGATTTTAACCGAGTTTCTATTTTCTCTCCTTCTATTTTCATTAACCGAAAAATGAATTGATCTAAGATTTCATTTGTTTCATTAATAATTGCTTCTGAGTATAGCCCAGCATCTTTATCAATGTTTTCTTCCCATCTTAAAGTTGGTTTACAATTTATTAAATCTTCTAGAGATGTAGCCGCCCGAACTTCGTCCTCTTTCTCTAATAAATCACTATTATTTAATAATTGTTGTAATTTGATATTATTTGAAGGGAGTATAAGTTTTAGGTCGTTGATTGAAAAATCCTTCATGAATTTTACATCGTCTCTTTTTTGTACTCCATCAATTAATTTTTCATCAACATAATTATCCTTATAAAAACAATCCCAAGGCAATAGCCCGAAATAGGCTTTTAGAATATCCTCAAAGTCCATTGAGCGATTTTTATACATTCCTAGACTTGAAGAGATATCTCTTTTGAATTCTGGGATATTCTCATAGAAAACATCCCCTTTTTCCACAAAATCTAGTTTATAATCTTTTAACGGATGACCATTAATTGTAAAAATAGCAATCGGATATTTAAGGTTTATGATAGAAACTTTCTCAAAAATCTCATCAGTGGTTTCAAATTTGTAATTAAAAAATGCTAAAGTATACTGAGAATATCTGCTGTTTTTCGTAAACAAATTACATAACTGCGCTATCGTCCACACACTATTATCTAATTTAATTGAAAAGATATCTCCTTCTTCTAATTGTTTATATTTTCCGCTCATTGCTTTCACCTGACTTTCTATATTTTTATTTACATTTTATTTTAGATTTATTGCCACCTACTTTTGGTTTTGTACCACCCGCTGCTTTATAATTTTTATCTGACATCGCATGAATTTTGTTTTCTAGTGGACCACCATCCTTAGCTATACCACCTTTGTCTCTTATCCAGTCTTCTTCAGCCTTACTTAAGTTTGTCTTTCCTTTTATTTCATCTTGAAGAATTTCAAAATCATAATTCCCATTTTTTAATTTTCTATTATGGGCTGATTGTCTTCTTGCATAAGTTTCGGGACTTTTCGATTTCCCAACATACTGCTTACCGGTGTTAGGATCTGTTCTAAGGTAAATAATTCCTGTTAATCCAAATGGATCGATCCAAAAATTAGGATCATGAACGTATCCATAAAGAACCATGCCACCCTCAATTCCAATTGGGTCTTGTTGGATATACATGCCTAGCTCAGGATCGAAATAGCGGAACCGATTATAGTATAACCCCGAATCTAAATCAGAATATTGTCCTTGATACCTAAATGGTATGAAGTCAATTCCATACTCTTCCTTACAATCGTCCCTGCCAATTTTCTTTATCTCGGTAAAGTCTTTAACCCTGCCGTAGATGTCGAGTTCACATGACCATACCAGCTTTCCATCAGAATTGTAACATTCTACCGGAGTTCCTAAATGATCGCTCACGATGCTATAGGAATCTTTGCTAGTGATCTTTGATAACGGAGTAAACCCACCATCAAATACCCACGTCACAAGGTCTTCTTGCTCATCTGATGCATCCTGCGTAGCATACTCATGAACAATTGTATTACCATCCCAAACGAAATGCTTCGTTCCCTTGCTATTACGCTTCTCTATCCTACGACCCAGTGGGTCATACTTATAGCTGATTTCTTCCACCACATCTGAATTGTCCGTTGAAAATAGTATAGCTCTTTTCAACATGTTGTTACCATAGTACTCGTATCGCCATGTGTTCCCCGTGCTTTTCTCTACTTTTTCAATTAAATTGCCTTCCATATCATGTTTAAACTGGACTTCTTCATCGTTTTTGCCTTCTATTCTTCGTTCTAATTGCCCACTGGCTCCATATGTTCGATCTTCCTTGAAATATGTTTCGTATAGATTTCCTGTGTCATCGACTGCTCGAATTAGATTCTGAGAACCAGTTGATTCTGACATGATTAAGTTGCTAAACTCGTCATACGTATAGATCGTTTTTGCCCTTGTTAGTTCGTCCTTGATTGCGTATAGACGATTATTTGGACTCCAGTCGTATTTCCGGCGTCTTGTTGAGCGCCCACCACTCTTTACATGATTGTGAATTGGTCTCCCAATTATATCATATTTCCAGACGCTTTCCATATTTCCTGGCATCAATCGTTCAATTTCTTGTCCGAGCTCGTTGTATTTCATTTGTGCTGACCAATTCAGCCCATTATTTTGTGCGGCTGATATGGCTGACTTCTGCCCCATTTCGTTGTGGACGATATCCATGTTTAGTCCTAGGCTACTGACGACTTTGCTGCGCTGACTCAGCTCATTGTAACTGCTTTCAATCCAGTGCTTATTCTGATATTCTTTTGTGACTCGCCCAAGTTTATCTCGTTCAAATCTTATTTCTACATCGGTATTGGCACTTTGTGTCAGTTGTCCATTCTGATTGTAGGCGAATGTTTCCCATGTTCCGTCGTAATACTCAGCGCGCAAAACGTTTCCTAGTCCATTATGTTCATAGCTTGTCCAGCGGTTGTTTGGTCGTTTGATTTTTTGCAGTAGCCCCGCTTTACTTCGCTCGTAGGTTCGGGTGAGGCCATCGAAGCTTATTTCTTTTGTGATATTGCCTCTTGCATCATATTCAAACTGGTAGGTATCTCCTTTTTCATTGATTAGTTTTGTTAGCTGTTCCTCGGTGTTGTACTCATATTCGACTTTTTTTCCGCCTTGTTCTCGGCTCTTGATGCTTCCAAGGATTGTGTGTTCAAATTGTACTTTGCTGTATTTGTCTTTTACTGATCGTACACTGTCGTAGTTATCATAGGTGAGGTCGATCAGGTTTCCGTCTGGTAGTTTTGCACTTTTCACTCTGTCTAGACTGTCATATACGTACTTTTCTACTGCTCCCAGTGGGTTTGTTACGGTTTGACAATTTCCTCGCATGTCATATGCCCAGGTTGTGCTTGTGCCGTCTGGCAATGTTGCCTGTTTTAGGTTTAACTGTTCATCATAGTCGAGTCGCATGGCTTGGTTCTGCGCATTGATGACCGATTGGATTAGGTTCTTTTCATTGTACGTATAGGTTGTTTCTGTGCCGTCTTCTGCGATTGTTTTTGCTAGATTTCCTTCCTCGTTATATAGCCATTGGCGACTTCCGCCTTCTGGGTTGGTTACCGCTACGACTCTACTTTTTTCATCGTATTGATAGCTGATTGTACTGCCGTCTGCTCTTGTTACGCTTGTTTGATTTCCCCATTCGTCGTAGCTATAGGTTTCTGTCTGTCCATCCGCGTTTGTTGTTTCTATGATTTCAAAATCTGTGCTGTATGATGTCGTCTCTACGCCACCATCTGGATAGATGATTTTCGTGCAGAGGTTGTCTTTGTTAAAGTAATAATAACTTGTTTCGTCTTGGCTGTTTGTTATTTCGTTGTAACCATCACAGTATTTAATTTGGCCAAATAGTACTTCTCCGTCTCCCCATGTTTTGATGATGCGGGCACCTGTTTCTTTGCCGTCATATTTCCAGTAGAATGAGTGGTTGTTTCGATCTATCTTTTCGACCATTAGATGATGGTCATATTTTAATTGTTACA